>JAHBUW010000012.1 GCA_019637875.1 Pseudobdellovibrionaceae bacterium
GCTGCACGAGGGGGAGTTCCTCGAGGTGTTGGACGTCGTGAATCCGGCACCCGCAAATTTGATCTTTTTCGATCCCTATTCGCCGAAGAAAAATTCCGACATGTGGACGCCCGAAGCGTTCGCGAAGTTGCGCGCAAAATGCGATAACGAGCGGGGCGCGCTTTTGATGACCTATAGTCGCGCGACGCCGATTCGCGTGGCGCTTTTGCAGGCCGGTTTTTTCGTGGGCGCAGGCGCAGGAACGGGTTTGAAAGATGAAACCACTCAGGCTGCCACAACTCCCACGCTTTTGTCCAAAGTCTTAGGCAAAGAATTCTTGGATCGCTGGAGTCGGTCGCAAACGCCCTTCCCGTACGGGCACGCCGGTCAGGATCTCGGGGCTTTGCGCGCGGAGCTGGAAGCTCATCCCCAATTTAATTCATGACAGGTCGGTGCCCCTCTGGCACGCTGAGTATTGGTGTTTTTAATTCCCTTAAGTCTTCGCGACATTTCGCTTTTGCGCGAACCCAGCGAGCGCGTACCGCTCGGCGAGCGTCATGATTTCGAGGCCGGCCTTGAAATGCTGACCGACGACCGCCTGATCCGCGCGGACCTGAAGGCCACCGTGATCCCGGGCGATTCCGGGGAGCTTCGCCAATTTCAGTTCTTCTGGGATGATCCGACGCAGGTGAAACCCGTTCGCGTCGAAGCGCTCGAGACGCGCGTCGACGGTCCCCTTAACTTCAGCTGTTCGCACTGCGAAAAGCGGGGGCGCGCCGCCGACAGCTGTCCGCACCAATGGGCCAGTTACGTCGGCCTTTTCCAATCGATGACGGCGCCGCCGGAAGACTTAAAGACGCCGCTTAAAAAGTTCGCGACCGAGCTGCGCGCGAAACTCAATGCCGCGGCTAGCGATCCCCAGTCCGACGAAGCTCCCAGCGGTGATTTCGCGGACGTGCAGCTCGAGTCGCTCAGCCTGGTGCTGGACGAAACGGGTCTTCTGCAAGGGGCGTCACTTCCGCAATTTTTGAACCTCGATCTGTCCCAATTCCGTCTGACGGAGCCCGACAAGGGGCGTGAGCTTCATTCACCACGTCTTTGGAATTTGCCCGAGGTGTTCCGCAAGCGGATCATCGCGAGTTCCGGTCACCAGATGAACGAAGTGAACACGCAAAATCGCGTGACCGAGATGCTCCGCTACAATTTTTCGAACGGGATGCAGATCAACGCGAAGTTTATTTTGCGTCACCCTTTGCACCGGCGGGTTCCGGGGGATCTGCTCCCGCAGCCGCAAACGCAAGGGGCCGAAGAGGTGTTCGCGCAGTGGCCGCTTCTGCAGCGGATGGAAGGCATTTTCGTCAGCCAGAATCTGCTGGAGCCCGTGAAGGTCATGCAGGCGTTGCTCGCCACGATCGCGCGCAAGCTCGATAAGGATCAGATCAAAGTCTATCTGCAAACGCAGCACGGGGGCGCCATGGCGCTGAAGCTCGAAAGTATCGAGTTCAACCCCGAGCGCGAACTCGATTGGCGGGTCGACTTCAAAGAAAAGAAAGAACTTGAAACCGAAATCAAGTTGGTGAACTTCCGCAATGAAGAGCTGCAGTTTTTCGAAAGCTTCGCTTTGGAACCGAAGAACGGCGTCATCATCGTGCACCCCTGGCTGCGCGAATTCCAGCAGCTCGAACGGACGCTCGCGGGATTGAGCCCGGACTTGAAAATTCAAGTGCGCGGCATGCCCGTGATGGATCTGATCGGCGAGTTCGATACCAAGATCGTCCTGCGCTACTTGCGTGGACGCACGATCCCGGTGAAGGTCACCGGCGAATCGCGCACGCTTTCGGCGGATAAAAGCCTGACGGAAGTCCGTCTGGACGATCAAGGGCGTTTCTTCATTCAACACGAAGCCCGCGTCATGGGGCAGGTGAACCTGGTGCGACGAGGGTTCAGCATGCAGAGCGTGCTTTATCTTCAAGCCCTCCAGCAGGGATTGCCGTTTTTCCTGAAGTCCGAACCCAAAGATATCGCCTCGCGCACGAGTTCGCGTCGTGACTGGGATTTGAAGCTGCTGAAACATCTGGGCATCATGCAGTACATCTTTTTCGAGGTGCTCTCTTTGCATTTCGACGGCACGCTCAGCGACGGCACGAAAGCGACGCCCGAAACGCTCTTGACCGAGCTGCACCCGAAGCTGCAGCCGCTCTTGATCGCGGGCGGTGGCGGCACGCTCGTGAAAGATCTCGCGCTGACGGACCTGTGTTCGAAGCCGGTGCTGACCGCGTTCGATGAGTTCGTCAAAATGACCTTCCGGACGCTCTCGCAGAACGAATCCTTCTATTCCGAATCGGGCGAGATCATCTTAGAGGGCGCGGTCGAGCGCGAATTCCGCATCATCTTCGAGCTGATCAAACGGATCGCGTGGGTGACGAAAGGCGAAGTCTTCCGCCGTTCCCGCACGGGGATTCTGCAGAAGATCACGATCCCCGAAAAAGAGGGCGATCCGCGCCTGCGCGAAACGCTTTTCCACTTCCCCGTTTCGGAGGGCTCCGAGGCCGCGTCGAATTTGCACGTGTCCATCGAATGCCTGCAGCCGCTGATCCCGTTCGGCTTCCGCATCTTCTTCCACGACCAGCCGTTGCAAGAGCTGGGGGAAGACGAGTTCCAGGTCGACTTCGCGCTGACTTCGGAAACGGACGAACGTTTCTTCAATTGGTTCGAGCTGAACCCCAAGTTCTTCCTGCGCGGTGAGGAAGTGAATCCCGACCAGTTCCTGAGCTTGGGCGGCGGCGGGGTCGTCGAGTACGCGGGTAAGCTCTACCTCGTGCCGCAAAAGCAGCTCCCTTCGCTGCGGCGATTGGAGAATTTCTGGAAGAAGCTTCAGAAGGGCAAAGACGGTCCCGACGGTCCCAAGAAAAAGGGACCGCAGATCTACCAATTGCCGCGTTCGCAGACGCTGGAGCTTTTGGCGCTGCGGGCCTCGGGCGTGAAACTGCGCGGAGATGAAAACTGGCAGCGCCTTTGCGAGTTTTACGACAATCTCGGTCATGTTTCGCGCGACTTGAAATTGCCGGCGTCGACGACGGCCGAACTCAAAGAGTACCAGAAGGCCGGCGTGCGCTGGTTGCAGGATCTGTATCAGCTGCATCTGGGCGCGCTCTTGGCCGACGACATGGGCTTGGGAAAGACGCTCCAGACGCTCGCGTTCATGGACGACCTGCGGGACAAAGGCGAGCTCGGCCAAGCGCTACTCGTCGTGCCGTCCAGTTTGATCTTCAACTGGGAGCAAGAGGTCGCGAAATTCACGCCGAAGCTGCCGCTGCGGGTTTTTTCGGCGAAGGACCAAGATCGTTTGGGAAAGGCCTTCGCGCGCGGCGAATCCCAGGTCGTGATCACGACTTACGGGCTGCTCATGGAGCACGGTCAGTTCTTCAGTCAATACCGTTGGAAGATCTTGGTCTTCGATGAAGCGCAGAACCTGAAAAATATCACGACCAAACGCACGAGCGCGGCCCGCGCGTTGACCGCGCAGTTTAAGATCTGCCTGACGGGAACGCCCATGGAAAACCACTACGGCGAGTTCTATTCGCTCGTGGATCTTTTGGTGCCGGGAAGTTTGGGAAAGATCGACGATTTCCGTCGCAAGTTCGTGAACACCGAAATGGTCACGCGCGAAGAGATCGACGATCTGAAACTGAAAATTCGCCCGCTGCTTCTGCGCCGGACAAAAAAAGAGATCCTCG
The DNA here is from genome assembly GCA_019637875.1 of Pseudobdellovibrionaceae bacterium. NCBI lineage: Bacteria > Pseudomonadati > Bdellovibrionota > Bdellovibrionia > Bdellovibrionales > Pseudobdellovibrionaceae > Pseudobdellovibrionaceae bacterium. The sequence continues at coordinate 3,717 of JAHBUW010000012.1, forward strand.
ATCAGCTGCCCGAAAAGCAAGAGACCAAAGTCAGCATCGCGTTCGAGGACAAACAAAAGCAGATCTACCGCGACATCGCGCTGTCTTACAATCAACGCGTCCAGGAAACGATGAAGGTCGAAGGCGAAGCGAGCGTGCAGTTGCAGATGCTGACCGCGCTGCTGCGTCTGCGTCAGGCGTGTTCGGATCCGGCGGCTTTACCGAACGTGAAATACGATAAAGTCCCGCCGAAACTGGAAACCTTGATCGATTCGTTGGGTGAGATCGTCGAAAGCGGCGAGAGCGCGCTCGTGTTCACGCAGTTTTTGCAGACGCTCGAACATACGGAAAGCCTGCTCAAAGCGCAGGGGATTCCGGTTTTCGTTCTGCACGGGGGCGTCCCGACCAAACAGCGCCAAAAACTGCTGGGTGATTTTCACGCGCTGAAAGGCGGCGGCGTGATGCTGATGACGCTGAAGACGGGCGGCGTGGGTCTGAACCTCACCAAGGCGAGCTACGTTTTCCATCTGGAGCCGTGGTGGAACCCCTCGGTGGAAAATCAGGCGACGGACCGGGCGCACCGTCTGGGGCAAAACCGCGCGGTGCAGGTCTTCCGCTACATCATGCACGAGTCCCTCGAAGAAAAGATCGAGCTCCTCAAAGAACGTAAGGACCGCAAGTTCCAGGCGCTGTTCACCAGCACCGAAAAAGAGGTCGAAGTGGGGTCGGGCGGGGCTTCACTTTCCAAAGCCGATTTCGATATGCTTTTGGGAATCGGGGACGGCTAAATCATGGCCGCAATGTCGACCGCCTTCATCTTCGCCTACCGCGCGCTTTCGGTCTTGCGCGTTCTGTTCGTCGTCCTGAGCCTCAGTTTACTTCCCGGATTGATCGAGAATTTGGTTTTGCCCTATTCGGAGGATTTCGGTTCACTCGATAATTCCCGAGTGAACGGTCAGTGGGCGCGTCTGCACGCGCAGCTCGAGAGCCCTAGAAATTTCGCGGGCCTCGATGATGAGGGCCGCCGACGAGTCCTGACCGCCTGCCAATTGACGGCGCAAAGTTTATGGAGCCTGGACCGCGCGATCGCGGGCGAAATGCACGCGGATCAGGGGCGGCGTAAAGAGATCCGCGAGATGATCTTGAATCTCGCCGAAACGGTGCTGAAACCTTCACTGCATTTCGCGCCGGAAGTCACGGCGACACGATTTCCCGCGGGCGGGTACTCGGCGTATTACGGTCCCGTGAACGTGGTCCTCGTGGTGCATCGGCTTTTGACCGGAAATTCCCGTTGGGATCGCGAAATCGAAGGGATTTCGACCTACCTTTGGCGCGAAAGTCTGCGTTGGCCTTCGGGTTTGATTCCGCCGCTCGCTCCCGCCGCGCAAGCTGCGGCTTTCATCGCGGATCAAGCCGTCGTGCTGTTCGCGATGAGTTTGGTTCAGGATCTGAAGAGGGCGCCGTCGCCTCCGGCCGAACCGCGCTGGTCCCCGGCGCCGAAACCCGTGGCGAAAAATCCGCGCCCCAAGAAGAAGGCGAAAACGGAGCCGATTCCAGGGCAGGTCGGGGCGACTCCCGTCGTTCCGTCGCTTCCCGAAAATCCGCGTCGTCCTTGGCGTCTGCCCGAAGGCGCGGTCACGCCGCTACACGCGTTCGCGCAGGCGCTCGCGCAAAATCCCGTGAGTCGGCGCAGCGGACTTTATCCGGCCGGTCTCAATCACGAGCATGCCGATTTGCCGCGGGGGTCTTCGACGGCCTACGCATTGATTCATTTGGCGCGCCCGATGCCCGAAGGGGCCGAGGCCATGTACACGAACTTCCGGTCGCAGATGTTTCGTCGCGCGGCCGTGGGGGGCGGCTTTCGGGAGTGGCCGGTCGGACTGGAGCGGGGGCGCGATGCCGACTCGGGGTTGATTTTTTGGGATATCGGCATGGCTTCGTCCGTTTACGGTTTGGCCAGCGCGCGTCGGTTCGGGGACGTCGACTCTTACGACGCGATTTTGCGTTTCACCAATTGGATCGGCGGGTATTGGGAGTTCGGTCAGGGGCGGCGTTACCTGTTGATCGATCTGCCGCTGGCGCTGATGAAAGGTCTTCGGCCCGGATCCCGCGGAAGTTACGAGGCCCTGCAGTTCTTGGCGGACGCCCGGCTATTTCGCGCATTCACCCTGGTCCCGGAAGTTCGACGCGGGGGCGAAGACGGGCGTTACCGGGATCGTCGGTGGCCGTGGACCGAGGCCATCCTGCTGATTTTGGGGGTGACGGGCTGTTTTACCGCGACCCAAGCCCGTCGACGCATCGACGATTGGTTGAATCGTCGTGAGCACCGCGCGCCATCGCTTTGACCGCTTGCGCTTTGCCGTTTCGGGTGAATAGGATTCACGCACAACCAATCTGAAACTCCCGGGGGGGAACATGGCATACGGATATGCTGGATGTTGGGCCGCAGTGATTTTGCTCGTGACGGGTCTTGCGCAAGCGAAGCCGGTTCCGCAAAAAAGCTTAAGTCCTGAGCGCATTCAAGTTCTGAAGTCCTATCACCAAAAACTGAACGCTTCGCCGCTTTTGCGGACGCCGATCCCGGCGACCACGCCCGAGCGCCCCTTCTCTGAACTGGAGGAAGCGGGTTACCTGTTCTTCAGCTCGAACATGAACTACAACTCGCGGATCGCGAAACACGAAATGGCGAAGAATCTTCCCGCCGGCGTGACGCTCGTCATTTTCACCGAGCCCGGAACGGATGCCGCGCGCATTCGCCGTGAGTATCAAGGTCTGATCGAACCCGAGCGCCTGAAAGTCGTGGAACTCGAAGACGCCTCCAGCGGTTTCTGGACCCGCGACGGTTTCCCCGTGCCGATCTGGGGCGTGGATCGCGGCATGAACCTGGTGGGCGCGAAGTACTACCACGGTTTCGAGCCGGACGAAGCGGTCAGCGGTTGGTTCGGTGGACGTCTTTCGGAGCATCGCTATTTCTTCGAGGGCGGAAACTTCGTGACGAACGATCAAGGCGACTGCCTGACGATCGATAACGAGCTTTCGGTCGATATTCCCGACAGCATTTTCCAAACCATGTATGGTTGCCGCAAGCTGGTGCGCTTCCCGCACGAAAAAGGGATCGGTCACGCCGATGAATCGCTGAAGTTCGTCACCAGCGACACGGTCATCACCGACAGCGCCAACTATCAAAAGACGCTCGAAAGCCACGGCTACAAAGTGATCCGCGTTCCGCGCCCGCAGCGCAAGTACGAAACCTACATCAATTCGCTGCTCGTGAACGGGACGATTTACGTGCCGATCTTCAATCAGAAAACCGATGACGAGGCGCTCAAGGTCTACCGCGACGCGGGCTTCACGGTGATCCCGATCGAAACCATTCAGCTGGCGAACAACGGTCTGGGCAGCATCCACTGCATCACCATGACTTACCCGCCGGCGCCGTTCGAGATGCTGTTGAAACGTCTGGGCGCGCGCGAGCTCTAAAGCTCACGGCGGTCCGCTTTGCGCGAGCTAAGGCTCACGACCCTCAAGGCGAAGGAGGTACTCCTTCGCCGATATTCCGCCGGCGAATCCCGTCAGCGCCCCGTTGGAGCCGATCACGCGGTGACAGGGGACGATGATCGATAAGGGATTTCGACCGTTGGCCGCACCCACCGCCCGTGAAGCGGTGGGTTTTTTTATTTGGCGCGCGATTTCGGCGTAGCTGCGGGTTTCCCCGAACGGGATGGTCGCGAGCGCCCGCCAGACCGATTTTTGAAACTCGGTGCCGTGGGGATCGAGGGCGACGCCGAAGGACCGGCGTCGTCCGGCGAAGTACTCGCGCAGCTCTGCGGCCGCCTGGCGCAAGTGGGGATTGGCATCGTGCCCGGGGAGCGGCTCGCTCGCGAAGCGCACGCGGCCTTCGCGATCCTCGGGCCAAAGCACCGCGACCAGACCTTGGGGGCTGGCCACCAGACGAAGGGGACCGACCGGACTTTGCAGGGTCGAAATATGCAGTTCCATCTTCAGCGTTTCCTCTTTCCGGTTTGAGAGAGCGTTTGGGCGTAAAGATGCCACAGGTGAATGGCGGCGTAGGCGCGCCAAGGCCGTAACTTTTCGGTTTCGAGTCCGGGATGTCGCTCAAGGGCGCGCTTCAAAATCAAATCCGTACCGGGAAAGGCATCGGGATCACCTAACGCCCGCAGCGCCATGTATTCCGCGGACCACTCGCCGATGCCCGAGATCTGGCGCAATCGATTTTTGAATCCGGCGAAATCCGCGCCTTCTTCAATCAACAAATCACCACGGGCGATGAGGCCCGCGATTTCGCGGATCGCGCTTTTGCGTTTGGCGGTCGTGCGGAGGCGGTTCATCTTCGCGCGTTGCAGGATTTCGGGCGACGGAAAGCGTCGCGCTTCGGGATGTCCTTCGACCGGCGTGCCGTACTCGCGCACGAGATCCCCCATGAGTTCGCGCGCGAAGGCGACCGAAACGAGCTGCCCCAGCACGGTGCCGATCATCGCCTCGTGGGCCGAGAACGCGCGGGTTACCCGCAGGCCCGGGGCTTTGCGGACCAAGGGGCCCAGCGTCGGGTCTTGATGAAAATGCGCTTCGATCCACAAGGGATCGGAATCCAGATCGAACATCCGCCGGACCTTTTGCGCCAGCGCGAAAAGGGGCGTGGGGTCGTCCGTCCAAACTTTCAAGGCGAGCGCGTTCTCGGCGGCCAGGTTGCTGACCTGAAACCAACCCTGGGCGAACGCGCGGGCGTAGGTGACGTCGTCGATGAACTCGACTCCGGGGATCTGATGGTGGCGGAAATATCCCAGGGCGTGCGCCCAGTCGAAAGGGGGACGGTAAGCGAGTTTCAAAACGAAGGCGCCCGCCTCGGATTTCGGTTGGCCCCGGTGCGTGCGCGGCGACTCTTTGAATCTTTCAAGGAAGGCGTCGTTGAAACGTCGAAGCGAGCCGAAGCCCGCGGCCAAGCAGACCTCCGTCATGGGAAGTTCGGTTTCGCGAACGAGCTTGCGCGCGAAGTTCAAACGTTGGTCGCGCATGATTTTTTTCGGGCTTTGTCCCAGCTCTTTCTCGAAGAGTCGACGCAGGTGTCGGGCCGAGACGCCGAAGCCTTCGGCGAAGTCCTCTTCGCTTTCCAGGAGGCGGAGGGGATCGTGAATCGCGCGCAACGCGCGTTGCACGAGGGCCGAAGTGCCAAGCCAAGCGGGCGAAGCGGGGGCGGCTTCGGGACGGCAGCGTTGGCAGGGTCGGTAACCGGCGGCCTCGGCCTTGGAGGACATATCGAAAATCTCGATGTTTTTCATCAAGGGCTGGGCGGGACAAATGGAACGGCAATAGATGCCGGTGGTTCTCACCGCCATAAAAAGACGTCCGTCAAATCGCGGATCGCGCCGACGGATGGCGGCGGCCTCCGCCGGGGTCGGGCGTCGTCCGGAGAGGGGGATTTGACGTTGCGGAGTCTGTCTTTGGGCCACGGCGACAACCTAACCGAAGTCCTGCGAAAAAACTCGCCATTTTCGGACATGGTCAAAAAAATGCGGGGACCGCCTTGACGAAATTTCGAGGGCTCCCAAATTGATGACGTGGACGAGAAGTCCCGAATCAGAGAAAAGGAGAAATGAACATGAGACGCGCCATGATGGTTCCCTACGTCACCCGCCGCGCATTGGCGAGTGATCTCTTCACTCAGATGAATCGTGAATTCGATCGCCTGTTCGAAGATTTCGTTCCCGCCCAACGCGAAGCTTGGGAAAATCGCGAGGCCTTGGCGAACGCGCATACCCACGAAGACGAAAAGTTCTTCCTGGTCAGTGTCGATATGCCGGGCATGAAACGCGAAGATATCAAAATTGAAGTTCTCGATCACATTCTGACCGTGACCGGTGAGCGTAAAGAGCGCAGCCCGGCCCGTCAGTACATCCTCAAGCGCAGCTTTTCGCTGCCGCGTGAGGTGAACGCCGAAAGCGTCGAGGCGAATTACGAAGACGGAGTTTTGAAACTCTATCTGCCGAAAGTCGAAGCGCCGCAGGCCCGTCAAATCGAAGTCAAAGCCGGTCAAACCGGTGTCTGGGAGCAACTTGCGGCCACCCCTCAAGCCCAAACGAAGGCTCCCACTGAAGGCTCCCAGCACTAAACGCGCGGAGCTCCCTCCATCGAAACCCCGGCCGTCGGCCGGGGTTTCTCTATTTCAGGCTCCGGTAGAATTCCGAACGATCCGGGCGACAGCCGTGGCAAAATCGGATAGATTTACGCTGTGGAAAATTCGGACACGACGAAATCGAACTGGATCAAGACTTCACTCATTCTGGGAACGACCGCGGCCCTCGCGTTGGTTCTGCCCGATGAGCCCGTCGACCCCTGGCAAATCCTCGACCTCAAAAAAGTCATGTACGTGATCTTCGCGCTCGCGTTTTTGCAGACTTTGGCGGGCGTGGTTGTGGACAAACTGGGCTCGAAGGCGGGAATCGTCCTGTTGGGATTTTTGGCGGGTTTGGTCTCGAGCACGGCGACGACCGCGACCGTCGCGCGCCAGAGCCGGGATTCCAAAGACGAGGACACCAACGCCGAAACCGTCGTGCTGCTCAGCGCGACGCTCGCCATGTTGTGTGAGGCGGCGGTCGTACTGACCATCTCGCTCAGGCCACCCAAGCCCCTCCTTTACCTGATGTTTCTGGCACCGATTCTGGTTTGTTTGGGGCTGACGTTGACGCTCACCCGGCGGGTACGTCACATGCCCGAGCAGCTCCAACCGCAGGGGCTTCAGCTCAAACCTCTTTTGAAATTGGCCGCATTTATCATCGGGATTCTGGCGCTCTCGAAGTTCCTGCGGGGCAGCCTGGGTGACGCGGGACTGATGTTCTTAACTTTTGGCGTTTCGCTTTTTGAAATTCACGGTTCGATCATCGCGAACATCCAGCTCGCCAACGCCAAGGTCATCGAGCACTCCACGTTGATCGGGCTGTTCTCTTTGAGCGTCGCGGCTTCTTTCGTTTCGAAGATGGGCCTGATCACGATCTTGGGCTCACGCGCCCTCAAGGTGCGCATCGCCTGGATCACGTTGATCATGATCGTGACCCAGGCCTTGAGTTGGGCGCTCGTCCGCGGGCTGCTTTAAAGGAAGCTAGGGAGCTTTGCAGTTGAAGAGTTCGTCGTTCGTGAACTCGAAACGCAAAGAGCCGAGCATCAGAATTTCCGAGCCTTCGCTGTTCGCCGACTCGGTCGCGAGACCTTTCACGCTGGATGAGCGCGTGGTGACGACGCCATTTTCCATGGGGCCTTTGTAGTAACGAGTGACCGTCACGTAAGCCATGTCCACGCCATCGACATTCAGTTTTTTGAATTCATAGACGTTGTTCGGCAGGTCCGCGACGTTTTTGCACTCGAACTTGCGTTCGGGCCAAGCATGGGCGGAAGCGGCGGCGAGGGAGATCAGGGTCAGGGTGATGAGTTTTTTCATTTGGGGTCCTCCGGCTCCGATCATTGCGCGGGAGGCCCCAAACTCAAGCGATTGCGGATCGCGTTAGTTCCAATCGTCGTATTCGTCTTCCGGGTGACCATCTGAGCCATCATAGTTTTCATCTGAGATCGTGACGACGAGCTTGTGCCACGGGAAACCCCATTCGTCCTCACAAATGACCTCATAGTCGCGCCAGAAGCCTAAACCTTCGAATTGCTTTGGTTCGGTGCCGATCGGCGTGGTTCTGTCGATCAGATCGTTGGTGAGGAGGTAGTTCACCCTTTCTCCAAAGTAGTGACGGAGTTTGAATTCCGATTCCATCGACTTTGAAAACGAGGTCGTGCCGAACGTAAACCCGACGATTCCGGTATTGGCGGGGAACCCATCGACGAGGTAAACCGCGGCTCCGCCGAAACACTTCGGACTTCTTTCGTGAAAGGGCGCATCGCATGGAGGAGCGGCGGTCTCTCCCGGCGGGATATAAACGTTGTCACTTGCGCGTTGGTAGACGTAAGGAAAAAAGCTAATCGCGCGGCAGCGGTCCGGACGATTCGTGGCCCAGGTGAATTTAGTCGACGAATAGAAGAGACGTGCCTCTTCGATGCTGAGCGAGCAGGTCGTGGTGGAGCCGCGAACTGCGTTGGGCTCGACTTCGCAAACTTTATGCGTATGGAAAACCGGGGCGGGTGTGCCGTCCCAAGCCGTCGAGACCTCCAAGGTCAGCGGCGAGAGCGTCGCCGGATCCGGAGTGGGGGTGGGCGTCGGAGTCGGCGTGGGCTCGACAACCGAAGAACCGTCATTGGAACCACCGCCCGGAGGGCTGCAACCCAGCGCGAGTCCGAGGCCCACAAGAATACCCATCAACACAGCGGCTTCCGCGATTTTCAGAGAGGCTTTCATCATGATTCGAGCGTCTCATAATTTCCGGAAGGCCCGCAACGGGACCCCTCGCTAAAGGTCGAGGCTTTCAAGTCTTCTTAAGCTGATTCCAGCGCTTTTCCGCGAGCGCTCGCGCCCAGGTAAATTAAGAAAGCCAAAAGCACCGCGCCGACGGACAAAAGAATCAGCCACTTGAAATCCCCCGTCTGGGGAAGCAGGCTCGCGAGCCCCAAAAGTACGAAGGTCATCGCGTTGTTCAGAACGCTCGCGAAGCCGTTCACGCGGCCGCGCTCACCCGCCGCGATGGACTCCTGTCGCAGTTGCGTTTCGCCGAGCATGAAGCCGTAAAGCCCGATGCGCGAGAAAAGAACTGCGCCCAAAAACGCGAAGGTCGTGAAGCTCGTGAGGGCGAAAAACTCCGCCCGCGCGAAGGCGAGACCCGCCCCCACGACGGTGATCGTTTGGAAGCCCAGAAAAATCCCCGCGGCGCGGGTCAGCCCGAAGCGCCGGTACGCCAGCGGAAAAAGAAACGTCGCCGCCAAACCGAAGAAAGCGCCGGCGCCGCGAAAAAGTCCGATCTGCCATTCGGGAAGTTGCCAGGCGTCTTTCAAAAATCCCGTGAGCAGCACACCGTGCGGACTGAGTGCCGAAACCCATAACAGCGAGTACGCGATCATTACGGGCGCCACGCGCTGCGTGCGGAAAAGCGCGTAGCCCGCACGGACGCGCGCCGCGAACCCCAAGCGCGTTTCGGTGCTGATCTGGACGTTCGCGCGCGAGAGCTCGGGGCGATCGCGAAAGACCGAATCGAGGATCAGCCATTCGGGCAGAAACGAAATCATGTTCCACGCGGCGACGGCCGCGAATCCGTAAAGGGGCGAAGTGAAGGCCACGATCAAAAGTCCGGCCGCGACCGGCGCGCCCACTTCGGTCGCCAGGTCCACTTGACGAAAACGGCTATTGAAACGGGTCAAAGCGTCGCCCACGAAAAGCGACGGCGCCAAATCGGCCGCGATGGCGATGTCCATCAGGATGGCGCCCAAACTTCCGAGGACTCCCGCGCATGTCAGCGCCGCGAAGAAGAAAAAGAATTCGAGATCCCCGCGGGGATCTCCGATCAGCGTGAGTCCGACCAGACTCCCCAGCACGCCCAGAAACTGAAGGCCGAGTCCCCAACGCGTCACCCACCGGCGCGAGCGCGTGTCGATCAGTCCCGCGATCCGCGGGGTGAGCAGAAGGCTGAGCGCTTTCACGCCGAGATAAAAAAGCGACGCGAGATCCAGTCGCCCCGGCCACAGGGCGAGCAGCGTGAGCGGCAGCGCGAAGTCCCAGGCCTGGTCCCCCGCGCGGGTGAACAAGCGCCCCCAAAGAAGGCGCGTTTCGATGCGCACTTTTTAAAGTCCCAAACGATCCGCGGTTTCCAAGTGACGACGGAACGCCGGGCGGTCTTGGCACAGGTTCACGTAAGCTTTGAAACTCGCGCGTGCGGGAATCGCGTTCGTCATCAAGGCGTAGCTCAACTGCGACGACAACGCGAGATCCGCCGTCGAGAAACGGTTTTTCAAAACAAAGCCGTCCCGAATGGCGTGTTCGACCGTATTCAGCACCGCTTCGAACGTCCCGTGGCCGATGTAGCTCGACGGCGGGGTCTGCGCGCGCGGGAAAATCTGATCGACCATGCCCGGTTCGAAAACCGAAGGGGCGAAGAACAGCCAGCGGTAGTAAGCGCCGCGCTGGGGATCGGTCACGTCGGGCGCAAGTCCCGCCTGCGGGAAGGCATCGGCCAGGTAGGTGGCGATGGCGGTGCCTTCCGTGATGACGACGCCCCGGTGCTCGATCATCGGAAGTTTTCCCATGGGATTTTTCGCAAGGAACGCGGGAAGTTTCTGCTCACCCTTCATCATGTCGATCCGCTTGACGTCGTAGGGCGCGCCGACTTCTTCGAGCATCCAATGGATGCTGCGGGCGCGGGACATGGGGTGATAGTAAAACGTGACTTTTTCGGACATGAAGCCTCCCTGATGAGGGGAAGCTTAGCGGGAGATGTCCTGATGTCAATTCGTGGGTTGACTTGCCGGTTGCCGATCGCGCGCGGCTTCTTCTTCGCGGACTTCACGGGCGTTGGAGCGCAGCATGAAGCTCTTCTGCATCGCCTTCAAGAGGACCACGGCCTCGTCCAAGGCTTCGACGGCGCGACGGCTGGAGCGCGGCAGATCCGGTGCGACTTCGGCCAGCGCGGGCAACAGCACTTTTGAGCTTTCGGTCAGGACCGCCAGATTGGCCACGAGCTTTTCGAGATCGTCCGCCATTTTGGGAGCGCGGGATTTGATCTCGGGCAAGAGCGCGTTGAGTTCGCGGGTCGTGATCGAGAGCTCTTGCATCACGATCGCGAAGCGGTCGTCTTTGGTCGCCTGTTTCGAGAGTTTGACGACTTCCATGGACATCGTATTCATGTTTTTGAGCAAAGGATCGATGCGATCGAAGATGCGCACCAAGTCCGCCGTGCGGTTTTTATCCAGGAAGGCTTCGGCCAGGAAACGCAGGTTTTTGACCATCTCGCCCATTTCGCCGAGGGCCGACCCCAGGCGACGACCGCTCAAGAGTGTCATCAGATCCACCGTTTCGGCGGAAGCGACCTCGCCGCCGAGTTCCACCGCTTCGGCTTCGGGCGAACCGACGGTCAGCTCCAGAATCCGTTCGCCGATGATGAACGGACGCACGAGCTGTGATTGCGAGTCGCGGCGAATTTTGTTCGAAAACTTCGAAAACACACGGAACTCGACTTCGATTTTGTTGTCGGCGCGAAGCTCCACGCTATCGACCGCACCCACGCGCAAGCCCGCCATGATGACGGGCGTTCCGGTATGAAGTCCCTCGGCGCTTTCGAACACCGTGCGGAAGGGCGTTTTGGATTCAAACCAACCTTGTTTCACGGCGATGCCGATCATCGAGAAAAGAATCCCGCCGATGGCGACCAGTACGAAGAGGCCGGCGACGCGTTCGAATTTGTTGAACTTCACCCGCATCATCATGCCGCGACCGCTTTCTTTTCTCCGGAATCGTCTTCCGCTTCATGGAGGTAAAGTTGACCGTTGTCGATGGCGACCATCGTGGGGTTCACGACGCTCATGAGTTTGTCATCGAATGAGCTCAGGAAAACGTGACGGAGTTCACCTTGCTGACGAAGTTCATCGACTAAATCGAAGAATTTGAGCGCCGTTTCCTGCCCCAATCCCACCGACGGATCGTCCAGCAAAAGGATCTGCGGATGCATGATCAAAGCGCGAATCAGACAAACGAGTTTGCGCACGCCGCCGGGAACGACCGAGGGGCGCAGGTGTTGGTATTTCGAGATGCCGAGATCTTCCATATAGATCATGGCCCGTTGGGCGGCTTCGTTGGGCGACAACACTTTATGGTACAGAAGCGGGAGCGTCAGATTTTCCTCGAGGGTTTTGTTGTAAAGGACGCCGCCCAGGTCGAAGCCGTAGCCGATGTTCAGACGGTAAGGCAGGAATTCTTCGAAACTCATTTCGCTGACATTTTCGCCGTTCATGACGTAGGCGCCCTGTTCGGGAATCAGTAGACCCGCTTGCAGTTGCAAAAGCGTCGAGCGCCCCGCGCCGCTTTCGCCTTTGATCCACACGATCTGATCCAGCGGAAAGTCGAAGGTCGTGTTTTGGAAGATCTTCGCGTTGTTTTCGAACCCGAAGGTCAGGTTTTCGAAACGGATATTGTCGACACGCAGGCGGTGAAGTTGGCTCATCCCAAAACTCCCAGTTTACGAAGTTCGTTCAGATAGAAAAGAGCGGTGACCGAAAAATTGAAAACCACGACGTAGATGATGGCTTTGACGACCGCTTGGGTCGTCGCGATGGGGACTTCCGTGGGGCTGCGGCCGACGGAAAGGCCTTGGTGACAGCTGACCGTGAAGATGATGATACCCGAAAAGGTGTTCTTCAGAAGGAAAAGCCCCAAATCGCCGACCGCGATCGCGCGCGCGAGCGAGTCCGCGTAAAAGCCGAACGGCAGATCGTGCAGCATGCGGGTCAAAAGGTAGCCGCCCAAAATCGAAATCAAGGTGAAGTAAACGGCCAGCGAAACGACGCTGATGACTCCGCCCAAAACGCGCGGGAAGACGATGTAAGACAGCGGATTGATACCCATACTTTCCAGCGCTTCGATTTCGCGGTTGGCGCGCATGTTGCCGATTTCCGAAGCCACCGCGGTGCCCGAGCGCGCGATCACCACGAGAGCTGTCATCAGGGGGCCGAGTTCGCGGACGATGATAATGACCAGAAGCTTTCCGATCATCTCGGTGCCGCCCAGCAAATTCAAATTCGTGGAGCTTTGCAGGATGACGACGCCCCCCGCGCCGAGCGCCAACACCGAGATCAACGGCACGGCTTGCCAGCCGGTGAAGTAGATCTGCGAAGAGACGACGCCAAAAAGCGTGCGCAAACTCTGCGTGCGATCGACGATGGCGGCGCGAACCGAAAGATAGAACGTGAGCAAAACGTGGAGGGTGTACTCCAAGTTGCGGGTCACGTGTCGGCCAAGGCCGTCGATCTGGTTGAAGAGAAAACTCATTGGATTTCTCTTCGGAATTTGCGGGGCGCTTAGAAAGCCCAGACCGAGTAGAACATGGTCTTCATGACCTCGGTCCAGTATTCCGAGAAGTTGGAATTACGGACCAAAGGGGGGACGGGGTGTTTCGTGATGGCGATCGAGTCCGGGAAACTGCTGTTGAATGTCTTCGTGGCCCGGTACATATGCAGTTGCGAGGTGATCAGCTCCAGTTTGCGACACCCTAGACCTTCGACGATGGGCAGCGACTGTTGGGCGTTGCCGTAGGTCGTGGTGGAGCGTTTTTCGAGGACGATCTTGTCCATATCGGGACCCCAAACGAGATCCCAGGGCGTCACCAGATCGGTGAGCTCCGTCGTCGGGTGCACGCCCGCGATGATGAGGTGACGCACTTGTTTGCGCGCGAGCATCGCGAAGCCCTCGCGAATGCGGTGGGGGCCGCCCGTCAAGACGAGGGCGCAGTCGGCGTCGGTGTCCGTATCCCAACTGGCCATGACCTCGTCCTGCAGTCGGCGGTGCGTTTCCACCAGCAGCAGAATGAACAGGCCCGCGAGGATGAAGCCGACGCCGATGTAGCGACTAGCCTTGAGCAGCCAAGACTTCAATTTCGACCTTCACGCCCTTGGGAAGTCCCGCGACCGCGACGGTCGAACGGGCCGGAGGATTTTCGGGGAAGTGTTTGCCGTAGATTTCGTTCACCGTGGGGAAATCCTTCATGTCGGTGATGAAGATCGTCGTTTTCACGATGTTCGAAAATTTCAGGTTCGCGGCCGCGAGCACGGCTTCGATGTTCTTCATGACCTGCACGGTCTGCGCGGCGACGTCGTCGCCACCGACCGTCTGGCCCGAGGCGGGATCAAGCGGGATCTGTCCCGAACAGAACACGAGGTTTCCGAGTTGGATCGCCTGGCTGTAGGGACCGATCGCGGCGGGGGCGTTCGCGGTGTGGATGACTTTTTTCATGTGCGACTCCTTAGAGGTAAAAGAAGATGCCGGCGCCCAAGAAGGACTGGCCGAGCGTACGGAAACGGACCTTGTCGACATTGGAAACGCCGATGCCGGCTTCGAGGTTGAAACCCAAATTCTCAAGGCCGGGCAGGAAGAATTCGGTCGCGACGAGCGCGGAAAGCTCGTAGCCGGATTTTTTGACGGTGGCGACCTCTTGGGTCAGCAGGGTGAACGCGCCGCCCATGTAGAAGTTGAGCTGATCTTCCTCGAAAATGCGTTTACGCAATCCCAGCTGCAGGCCGAACTTGGAGTTGTTCTCTTCGGTGTCGATGCCCAGCGCGCCGGTCATGCCGAATTCCGAGTTCGGGTAGTAGTTCATCGCCAAGGCGGGAAGTCCCGCGATCGCCATCGAGTCCCGGAAGCCGAGACCGAGCCGGCTTTCCATCATCTTGCCTTGCGCGACGAGCGGCAGGGCGAGGAACGTGAATGTGGATAACAAGACCAAGCTAAAGCGGCGCATAATCCCCCCGTTTATCGATGTGGGCCAAGGCGGCCATTTGAACGTGAAATTGCGCTTGCTTCAAGGGGGGAGATGAAAATAACCTTGCATGCATGCCGTCACTTCCGCAGCCCTGCGGAGAGCGTAGGCAAGATGGGGATGTAGCTCAGCTGGGAGAGCGCTTGCATGGCATGTAAGAGGTCGTCGGTTCGATCCCGATCATCTCCACCAATACCAACCCTAAGTACACCGCCGTCCTCAGAGATGCGGGGTGGACACTTAGGGTTCTTTTTTATGGCATAGACGTTGTTAGATATGGCCTCGGAGTTTTCTTCCGAGGCCATTTTTTTAGGTGGGATTGGCTGAACAGTGACCCGCTCTTTGGCAGTCACATAGTAGGCATAAAGCCCTTCACGAGTGTAAACGAGGCTATCCACAAGGCGACGGATAAGACGGCGTTTCATGGCATGGCTGGCTTTCGTCCAACCTTTCTTAAACTCGTGAGCATTGGATTCAATAACAGAACGGCTGGCCCTCGCATCGTTGATTTCATCAATTTTTAATAACAGATTCTCGCGGTCAGATACTAAGAGCCGCTTTTGTGCTGCCAATTTCTCAAGTCGTTCTTGAACAAGATTGATGACATCGGGGTTTTGGGAAACCTGTTCCATGAGCTTCATGGCTCCTTCGATTTCACCTTCGACTCCTACAATCTCGCGCTGAACGCGGTCACGCTCAGACACAAGATCGCCTCCTTCTGCGCCAATAGATTTTTTCAAATTGTCTTCCACAAGATCAAAATGGCCGCTACGGAAAAGAATCTTGACCGGCCGGGAATTTTGCTACCACTTACAATGTTAAAACCTAGCTGACAAGGTTCATGTTCACCGTTCGCGTTTCTGGTGCTTTCGGTGGTCTTCCTCCGAGTGACGAATGCGGTCTAACCTCGTTGTAATGCCGACGCCACGATTCGATGACGACCCTTACTTCGAGTAACGAGTAAAAGATTTCACCATCGAGAAGCAGATAGCGCATTTTGCCGTTGAACGATTCGCAGTAGCCGTTCTCCCAAGGTGATCCGGGCGCGATGAAGAGCGGCTTCACCCTCAGCGTCTTGAACCAACTCAAAAGTTTCTTGGCCACGAACTCAGGGCCATTGTCTGACCTGATGTGCTCGGGAATTCCATGTTCTATAAACAAATCAGCTAGAGCCAAGATCACATCTTGCGAACGAATACGCCGAGCGACGAAAGATGCAAGGCACTCTCTCGTATACTCGTCGATAATGTTCAAAATTTTGAATTTTCGCCCGTCGTGAGTTTGCTCAGAAACAAAGTCGTAACTCCATACGTGATTGCGATGAGTAGGTCGTAGCCTGATACAAGAGCCATCGGCGAGCCACAGTCGTGCACGCTTCGGTTGCTTCTGCGGCACCTGAAGGCCTTCTTCACGCCAGACCCGGTGAACAGCATCGCGGCCAACTTCGAACCCTTCAAGCTGCATCATCGACGTGATCGTTTTGTATCCGTAGCGACCGTATTCTCCAGCAAGCTCCACTATTCGCTCGTGGGCTCGAACTCTGGCTGGATCCACAATCGGAACGTAACGTTGAGTTGTCCTGATTTGCCCCACGACGCCGCACGCTTTTCTCTCCGAGACCTTGAACATCTTCTGTAGATGGATCACGGCCTCTCGACGGCGAGCGGGGCTTAGAAGTTTCCCGAAGCGACTTCTTTTAGCATGGAGTTTTCCAACGCCTGATTTGCGACGATCTTTTTGAGCCGAGCATTTTCCTGCTCGAGTTCTTTGAGCCGCTTAGCTTGATCGACTTTCAAACCGCCGAATTCGTTTTTCCAACGAATCACGGTTTGCGAGGTCACGCCGATTTTTTTCGCGGCCTCTTCGAGAGTTGCGCCACGACCTTGTTCGAGCTCGACAGTTCTGAGGTGCTGAATAATCTCTTCGGCTGAATATCTTTTTCTAGGCATCTGAATCTCCGACTTTCTGGTCCGAGATTAACATTGAATCTGGACCGGGTTAAGCCGGCCAGGTCACGCCGAGAAATTTCCAAGCTGACTTTCCGTTGTCGGGCAAACTTCACGATAAGATTTTGTTCCTGGCGAAGTAGACCAAACCATTGCACCCTTTGCCGTCATTCCAGCAACACCGCAAGTAACGACATCGCGGAGAAAGTTTGCGGTTGCTTTCACGCGGCCTTCTTCCATGCGAGCATTTATCTTCAGGAGATCACCCAACACAAGGGTTTGGTTGTCGATGGTCCAATAACCAGAAACAACCCTCTCTTTATTGCGTTTATGCGTGTAGCCGTTTGCGGTGTAGCTCTCGATTTCCTTTTCTTCATATTGCGCGACGAACTTGCGATCCGGAGTAAGTACAACCCGTACCTCGGCCAAGAGGTCATTTCCTCTTTCTGATTTTCCAACCAGCGTATCTTCGATCAAAAGATACTTGAAGTAGACGCCAGATTTTCCTCGACAAGTTCCTTGTTCGGCATACATCAATTTATTGAAATCGAATTTATCCTGCGGAACATAGTCTGGCTGACGATTCGGAACTGGCGTCGGCTTACCCGTATTTGCAGACTGCGAATGTCCACTTGATTTTTCTGAGCAAGCCACAAGGCTCACACTCAACAACATTAAAAACGTAACGATTGCTTTTTTCATTTCACACCTCTTAGTGATTTTTGTTTCAGCCGTTGCCAATCAACGACTTTCGAGGTGTGCGTATTTCAATGAGTGGGCCATACCAGAATACCTGCAAGGAACAAAACTTAACTGCCTGTAATTGCAGAACTATTTTCCGCTCTAGGGGCGTTAGTTATTCTGCAAAATTCGAGTTGTAGTTCCAGATTTTTGCAGGGCAATCGGCGAATCTTACAGAATTTTATGGACTTAGAAAATCTACGAAAACTTGGACGTCCTACAGAAAATCGTATTGATCTCTGCAAATCGTAGTAGAGAGATATGCACGCCGAGACATCGCGAACGCTCCTGACGAGTAGACCTCAAAGAATGTTATTTCGGGTTGATACAGAAAAATAGGAATGTACCCAGAGTGATTCATGATGACTGCGCGCCGGGTTCTATACGTCGCTATTATGTAATCAATTGCGAGTTTTCGCGAGCGAAGATGCTATCGAATTTGTAGAGCTTTGTAGGGCTGAAGAATCTATTTTTGCGATTCGACGGGCGTGGCGTCCTCCCTCGAAATTAGTATCAATCCAGGTGTCTACGATTGTTAAAAGCTGATCCTCACCGATGAGGCGCTGGCCAATTGATATTGCGTTTGAATCATTGTGCATCCGAGCAAGTCTTGCCATTTCGACGTTTAGGCAGAGACAGCATCGGACGCCCCTGAATCGATTGGCGACGATGGCCTCGCCGTTGCCCGAGCCGCCCAGAACAATCAGCCGATCAACCTTCCGCTCTTGAAGGGCTCTTGCGGCCGGAGCAATGTAGTCGGGATAATCACAAAGCTGCTCATCACTCGTTCCAAAGTCCTCAAACTCAATCTGCTTAGACGATAGATATTTTTTCACGAGCTCTTTGTATTTGAAGCCAGCATGATCTGAGGCAATGGCTATCTTCATGTGACCGCTGTCTCCACTATTCACACATCGACGTGTCGTGCTCTTGGCAGACAGCGATTTCCAAAGGTGACCTGACCTCCGGCAACTTCTTTGCGAGATCCCTGAGCGCCGTTCTCAAGCCCTCTTCAACAACAGGATGATAGAATGGCAGCTGAAGCACTTCTCCTACTGTCATTTTTTGAGAGATCACCCATGCAAGGGAGTGCGCGATGTGTTCACCTGATGGAGCGAAAAGTTCAGCTCCTAGGAGGCGATTATTTCTCTTATCACCATAAACTCTCAGGTGGCCTTTTTCACTCAACATCACGATTGATCGACCCTGGCCTTCGAAGCTAACTTCTCCATATTCAAAATCTATTTTTTCCTTCACGAGATCGCTGTAGCGTTTGCCGACCGTCGCGATATTCGGGGAAGAGAAGGTGATTCCTAGCCAAGTTCGTCTTTCGTACTCTTCCGCCTTCTCGTGACAGGCGTTATAGCCTGCTATCGCGCCATCATCAGCAGACTCATGCAGAATTGCTTTTACTCCATCGACATCGCCCGCGATGAAGATGTTCTGTGCATCACGCAACTGGCAGCTCTTTGCGTTAAAGTAGGGAATTCCGCGCTCATCGAGACTGAGCCCGAGGTTTTCGATGCCAAGATTCGATAGATTAGGTTGTCTGCCTACCGAAATCAGTGCCTTTTCGACAAGATATTCTTTGTCCGCAGTCTGGATGGAGAGCTTATCATCCTTTCTGGAAAGAGTCTGCACGCCGGAAAAATCAAGACTCATCTCTTGCGACAATTTTTCAGACGTATATTCAATCAGCTTTGGATCGCTCAGACCTGCAATTGTTCGGCCTTGAGAAATTCCAACCACATCAATGCCTAGGCGGTGCAACGCCTGGCCAAGCTCAATGCCGATAACCCCCAAGCCGATGACCCCAATAGATTGAGGTACTTTACGAAGTTCAAAGAACGAGTTCGTATCGATGAAAAAATCTGAAAACGCCAGCCATGGTTTCGGTATGACCGGACTTGATCCTGTCGCGATAATTATTTTCTTTCCACTGATTTTTTCGTCTCCAAGATCAACGACGTTCTTATTTACAAACCGGGCTCTTTTTGCAATAAAATGCTCATTTTTCCACTCTTCCATTCCACCAAGCACAGACCTGACGAATCGGTCTCGGAGTTTTCGCGTGTGGGACATGACTTTTTCGGAATCAATTTTTAAAAGCTCAGATCCGTCTATACCAGTTTCCTGAAACGAATTTCGTCGATGAAAATCGTTAGCTATCTGAATAAATGCTTTTGAAGGCATGCAGCCTACACGAGCGCAGGTCGTCCCTAAAATTCCGTCATCAATGATGACATAGCTCTGCGTATATTTAGAGACAACTTTTCTCGCAGACAATCCAGCGGTTCCTGCTCCTATGATTACAACGTCGTAATTTTTCATTTATATTCCTTAACTATCCAATATCGAAAAAATCTCAATCGAACCTGAATTTTGATTTTCGCTCACCTGCGAAATCCGTATTGGTGTAGATGTTCATTCTCTCGATTTTTCATTCTGGCGAGACTTCAGTGAGAATATCGTTCGCGTTTAGATTGCTAAATTTATCCGACCCTGTATGCCTTCTGCGCTTCTTGCGGCAGTTTTTTGAGCCACTGCGAAACGCTGAATCCTTTTTTGGCGTCGCTATTAAGTTTAGTAAAATACAAATGCTCATCCCACCTCGAACCAAAATCTAATTCCGCCAAACTCACTAATTTTTCATTTCGGCGAAGTCGATATTTTTGGTGGTAATCTTCCGCAGCCCAAAAGTAGGCCTTTTGATTTCCTGCCTCGATCACTTCCGGCGCGTTTTCTTTGCCCAGTGCTTGAGTCAACTCCTCAGCTACTTGCTTCTGTTCCTGATCAAACACGAACAGGATCGGGCGATACTGACCCTGCTTTTTACCGGGAACAAACCACGATTGAAAGTTGCCAACCAATTCTCTGTGGCTGATTTGGTTTTTGTCATAAATCACCCCTTTAACTTCGCATGGCCTTTAATATCGCGGTAGCTCGGCTCCAGAGTGGAAGCACCCGCATAACCTACGCGCGTTTGGACGACCCCGGTCATTCCGCCAAAGTTAGCATCAGGCCCCCAGAAGCAACCCATCGCGAAAACCGTTTGATTTAGCTTTCCTGCTTTAACGGCCTCCTCAATCGCCTCTGGAGTCGCAAAACTATAGTTCTCAAGGACGTCTTCTTTATTCAGTCGTTGTTCCAACATATTTTCCTCCTAACTTTCGAGAATTGTGGCCACTCCCATGCCGCCAGCAGTGCAGACGACAATGAGACCACGTTTGCCAGGTCCGGCTTTGTGCAGGATTTTCGCCAGTACCGCGACAATTTTAGCTCCAGTCGCGGCAAAGGGATGTCCTAGCGCGACACTACTCCCTCGCACATTCAGTTTCGAGCGTTCAATTTCTCCGAGAGGCTCGGAGCGACCGAGCCGCGTTTTACAATACTCTCGAGACTCCCAAGCCTTCATTGTGCAAAGAACTTGTCCGGCAAACGCTTCATGGATTTCGTAAAAATCGAAATCTTGAAGTTTCAGATTGTTCCGCTTCAACACTTCGCTGACCGCAACGGTCGGAGCCATGAGCAAACCTTCACCAGAGACGTAATCAACCGCCGACGTGTGCGAGTCCACAATCTTTGCCAATAGTGGCCAATTGTTCTTCTTCGCCTCTTCTTCTGAAGCCAGGAGGACGGTAGACGAGCCATCGGTCAGGGCACTAGAATTGCCCGCGGTTAGCGTGCCTTTTTCTGATCTGTCAAAGACTGGCCTCAACTTGGAAAGTCTTTCGAGCGTCGTGTCTCCACGCAAAATCCCATCGGTGTTTTTGCCAAGAAAAGGAAAAACCAAATCGTCGTAGAAGCCTTCTTTGTAGGCTTGAGCCGCATTTCGGTGGCTCGCCAAAGCCAATTCATCTTGCTCTTGGCGAGAAATTTTCCACTCCTTCACCATGAGTTCGCAGTGCTCTCCCATCGACTTGCCAGTGCGAGGTTCCACGACAGCTGGTAGTACGGGTTTAAAATCGTTTGGTTTGAAATCCAATATAACCTTGATCTTGTCGGCGAGTTTTCGAGCCGAGTTCAATGCGATCAATTTCTTCGAAAGACCACGACTTATCATGATTGGCAAATCGCTGTTGCTGTCGACACCACCTGCGATGCCACTTTCTATTTGGTAACTTGAAATCTTATGAGCAATCTGGATGGTATTTTCCAAACTGGTGCCGCAAGCCCGCTGGACGTTGTAAGCCGGAGTATTGGGATGAAGGCCTGAGGACTGCACAACTTCGCGGGCAAAGTTCCAGTTCGCCGAACTATGCATGACAGCGCCAAGGGCAACATCGCCGACGGTTTTTCCCGCCAAGTTATATTTGTCCACCAAGCTCTTAAGGCTCGCTATCATCAGGTCCGATGTCGTGACATCTTTGTAATCTGTCATTGATTTCATAAAAGGAACTCGTGCTCCTCCAATGACATATGCGGTTCTTGTTTTCATAATTTCCTCTCGGGCTTTGTGTGCCGCTCAAAAACTTCTCCGACCTTCACGTCGTAAGATTCAAAAATATATTCTTTGCCAAGCATCTTCGCTTTTTTGTGCTCAGGATGCTTGTCCCATGCTTCGAAAGCCTCGCGAGTCAGAAATTCGACCACCAGCACATCTTCGCCATTGGCGGAGGTAAACCTTTCGTGCTTGCCGTATCCCGGAATCGCCGCCACGAGAGCGGACATTTCGGAGTATCGTCTTTCAAATTCTTCTATGTGTTGTTCCGCCACACGGCTGCGGAAAATCGCAATAACCATTGTTCTAGTCCTTATAAACTCTATTCAAATAAATTTCGCTATTTCATCAAAGATTCCAACCACTTGTCAAGATCTTCGAGCTTCGGATTTCTTAGCTTTTTGGTCCCAATCAAAATGGTTGGAAAGTTCAATTTTGCGGTCGTGTAAAGTGATCTCAATTCGTTCGCAGCCGCATCGTCTTCATGAACATCCAGAAAAACGAATTGGACCCCTTTCTTCTCTAAGTGAGAGCGATAAAGCTGGGTTTTATGGCATTCTTTATGTCCGAACAGCTTAATCGACACGTCCTGTTCCTTTTTTCCTTTCAAAGAGCTTGGCGTATTCGCCATAACCCTCCGCTTCGAGCTTCGCCTTTGGAACAAAGCGAAGCGAGGCTGAGTTCATGCAATAGCGAAGGCCAGTTGATGTGGGGCCGTCGTTGAAGACATGGCCCAAGTGCGAGTTGCCGTGTTTGCTTCGAACTTCAGTGCGCGTTATGCCGAACTGACGGTCTGATTTCTCTACTAAATTCTCTTTCACAATGGGCTGGGAAAAACTCGGCCATCCCGTGCCTGAATCGTATTTGTCGAGAGAGCTAAAGAGAGGTTCGCCGGAAACCACATCAACGTAGATTCCTTCCGCTTTATTGTCCCAATGCTCATTGTTGAACGGCCGCTCGGTTCCAGATTCTTGCGTGACGTGATATTGCATGGGAGTTAGCGTCTTCTTAAGATCTTCCCGGGCCTTCGATTTTGAATCCTCTCCGTCCCATGCTAGAGCGAGTTGGGCTAAGACAACCGCTGTCACGGCAAATACCATTAAAAAATTCAGTTTCATAAATTCCTCCACTTAAAAGATTATTCGACGAACTTCAACGACTCCGAATTGATGCAGAATCGGACTCCGCTAGGTTCTGGCCCATCCGGGAATACGTGACCCAAGTGAGCGTCGCATACGTTACAAAGAACTTCGATTCGACGTCCGTAGGTCATGTCCAATTCGTATTGAATGACATTGTCCTCGACAGGCTCGGAGAAACTTGGCCACCCGGTTCCCGAATCAAATTTTAGATTCGAGTCAAAAAGTTCGGTATCGCAACCCGCACACGCATACCTTCCGGCTTCATAAAAGGAACACAGTTCACCCGTGTGAGGCCGCTCCGTGCCCTTTTTTCGCATGACGTGAAATTGCGCCGGCGTGAGGACCTTCTTCCATTCATCTTCGCTTTTTTCGACTCGTCTTGGTGGCGCGGGAGTGCCGTTGTCGAGATGATTAGTGATACTTTTCCAGGTGAACATAGATTACTCCTTTGATTTCCTTTAGTTTCCAGACTTCTATTAGCCCTCAATCCACGAGAAGAAGTCAGTAGCTCCGCCGATAAATTTCCCATTCACAAAGATTTGGGGAACGGTTTGATGATTTGTTTTTTCCTTCAGCTCCATATAAATTTTCGGGTCATCGTCCAGACGCACTTGTTTGAAGTCGACCTTCTCAGCAGTTAGATAGTTCTTCACTCGCGTACAAAACGGACAATGGTCCTTCGTGTAGATCACGACATCCTTCAGCTCTTTCATCTCTTTTCCCTCATTAGTTAGGTTCATTGTTTAGTCTCTTTCAAAGTGGCAGGAGTAACCGTTCGGGTGCTTCTGCAAATAGTTTTGGTGGTATTCTTCGGCATCGTAGAAGCCTGATTCCCTCGCCACGTTCGTAACCACAGGGTTCTCGAAGCGACCTAATTCGTCCACTTCCTCAATAACGTCTTCAATAACCGATTTTTGAGCATCGTCCCGGTAGAACACCGCAGAGCGATACTGGGTTCCTATGTCGTTACCTTGACGGTTCTTCGTGGTCGGATCGTGAATCTTAAAGAAGTAATGGAGTATCTCTTTAAGAGAGATCTCGTCTTCGTCGTATTCCACGCGGACCGCCTCAGCGTGACCGGTAGCGCCTGTTCTAACATCGGCATACTGTGGATCGTCAAAATCTCCGCCGCTATATCCAACTCTGGTCGCTGTTACGCCGTCTAAACTTTTCAGAAGTTCCTCAAGACCCCAGAAGCATCCTCCAGCAACGATCACATAATTCAGTTTCATATAGCCTCCTTCATTTTCAGCTCTCAACTTATAGAATTGACTTTAAGGCATAAAAGGGTGGAATAATATGCTCGATAGTTCGGATAATATGACTTATAAGCCAACTGCGGAGTATTTATGGATGTCCTCAGTGCCATTTTAGATAAGGTCCAGCTCACTAGTAGCTACTGGTATCGGACGTCGTTTGCTGGTGATTGGGGAATCAATCTTCCAAAGGAAGATAATTTCGCCAGGTTCCACATCGTGACTCACGGCGAATTTTGGTACGAAGTGCCGAAACTCAAACTCAAGGCCCTGGCAGAACAGGGAGACATCTTGATTTTGTTTAAGGGAATGGAGCACACCATGACAAGTGCTCCAAAGATCAAGGCTGAGACCGCTGTTGAGTTTAGAGCTAAAGGTCATCTTACTGAGGCACAGGTTCTTGAGTATGGTGATCAGAGCAAACTAAAAACGAATCTCGTTTGTGGGCATTTTTGTTTTAATGGTGGCCCCGATCATCCATTTCTCAATTCTCTGCCACAAATCGTTCATGTCAAAAGTGTGGAGAACGCCCATTCGCCGTGGCTCGCAATGCTCTTAAGTATGTCCGAGCATGAAGCCAAGTCTGGCTTACCGGGTAGCAATGCTCTGGTGAGAAAATTGACCGAAATCATTTTTGTTCAAGCCTTAAGAATTCACATGCACAAGGCTAACAAAAAAACGGGGTTCTTTCGGCTGATCGAAAATCCTCACATCAGTAAGACGCTTGAAGCAATCCATCAAGGTCTTGAGCAGAAATGGGGCCTCGAAGAACTCGCCGAAATTGCGGGAATGTCCCGCACCAACTACAGCGTCAAGTTTAAGGAGCTGTCCGGAATGACACCTCTTGATTACCTAACGTATTGTCGTCTTGAAAAGGCGAAGCAACTTCTTACGGAATCCAGCAAGTCAGTACCCGAGGTAAGTGAGGCAGTTGGTTATCCGGCTCATGAACATTTTCAGAAACTCTTTAAGAAAAAAATCGGTCAAACGCCTAGCGCATACCGAAAAGCGAATGCTTGAAAGGTTGAAGTATGATTAAGAATTCCACGCCAATTAACACCGTCGCTTTCTGGGTGATTCTCATCGGAGGCGCATTCTGCCTGCTGATTCCTATGGTTGCGCCGATGCTACCCATTCAATACCTGAAAGGATACGGTGACATTGGAAGCGCTATTGGAGGCATATCGAGCCCGTTCGTACAAATCCTTGGCTCAGCAGTTCTATTTCTAGCCTTGAAAGCGCAGATTGATGCAAACGGAATCCTTCACTTGCAGATCGAAAAAGAAAATAAAAAAGAGCAGTTGAGGCACGAGATAAATCAACTTCATGAACTTTATTTGTTCGTCGAGAGGAACATTAAAAATTTTAGTTACGATCAAAAAATGATTGTTGATGGCAAGTCGCAGAAAATCCTTTTGCATTCACGGCGAGCAATTAAGTGTTTCATCGAAGATTTAGAGAATCTCGAAGTTGATATCCATAATGATGCTGACGTGCTGATGTACGACGGGGTCAAAGAAATCATGAGCATCTTGAACAGTGTTGAGCTTTTTTTCGAGAAGATTAAAAACAGCAGCATCGAGGCCTATCACAAAAATTTTCACAAAACCTTGATGCAACATGAGCTTCTATTCAGCATTTTCCCATATCAAGAATTGGACAACAAAGCACACTTAAAGCAGGAGCCTTGTCCCGAGTGCGGTGAATATCATGCGAACTATCCACCTCTTATTTATGATCGCTTACAGGAGATTAAAAAAAGTTTCTTTTAAAATTATGAACTTCTGAAATATCGATTGGGCAATTTAAGTGGGTGTTCCTAGAGGAAAACAGCGTCACGGAGAAAGTTTAGACTTTTCGAAATAGGTTGCTCACACGGCTTTACATGAACTGTTTCTCTTGTTTTGTATACATTCAGGCTGACGTAATCCTTTCCTCCGGCCTCCTCAGCATACAGTTTGAAGCTGTTTCCGTCGTTAAAAGTGCTTTTATTAACAATATAAATTCGGTCCTGGTACCGAGCTTTAGAGATGCCATCACGTATTATTGAGATTTTCTGAAAGAACCAATCTGGAAAGACATTCGAATATTGATCGGGATTCTTCTCTTTCATGAGGAAAGACTATTACGCTTCTACATAGGGTATCTAGTCAACGAAAACCTTGTGAGACAGACATCTAAATCTGAACAGAATGGCTCCGCATTTTGAGTTGAAACTCAAACAAGCGATTGTCCAGTCTAAGCATTCTAAAAGGAAGGAGGAAATTGATTTTTTCAATTATTGAATACAAATCGTTGCTTCGATTCATTTGCTAATCACTTCAAGTTCTTCGTACCAGACTTTGAACTCTGCAAATTCCTCACTAGCGCCATAGATTTCCGAAAGCCATCTGACAAATTCTAGTGTGGGAAAGCCAGCACCAAAAAGGAAACCCTGGGTGATCTCTTCGGTGATATCGTTAGTGCTATCCTCGAATTTTTGGATGAATGCAGGTGTGAATGGAAATTCCAGCCAAAGAGAAGGGTGTCGGCGCGCAAGCACTGATAGATCATTGTGAGAGTTCAAGAGAAAGCATGTCTGTTCTTTCGAGACGCGACGATGCTCGCGAACAATTTTGATGAACTCACCACGGTAGCGCCTGTGCTTCGAGCTGGATTCTGGGCTCGCATTAACCATTTTCTTCTGAAGAGGTCGGAGTCGGCGCGGAAGCGTTTCAAATATTTTCGTAACTTGTTTCGGTTTCTTTTCTTCAAGCGATTGAGTTCGGAAAATGGCGGCGACTCTCCAGTGCTTCTCCTCATTTCGCAACATCAAGTGTAGATGGTAGTGCTTCTTTGCTCGCATCTTCACGCGCCAGAATGCACTTCGCAGCTGCGATCTGAAGCATCTTGCAGGATTTAGAGATTTTTGTACTAAAATCTCCCAAAGACCAGGCGCTTTTTTCGGCGCGACTACCGCAACAAATTTTTTGTATTCAGCTTTGGGAAGAGACACAACTTCGTCATGTTTCATCGGCACTCCACAGAAGCGAAAGCCCGCAAGTGAGAGCTAGATTCATGGAGGTGTTTAATAGGCCCCAAGAAGCATGGCGCTGATCCAAGAACTTGGTGAACTGTGTGTGCGTGAAAGGTTAAAAACTGCAACATTTTGCTCAAGCGAAGCTCCTTTCGGCCCATTTTTTAGGCACGCGACCTTTTGGATCGCCGCATCTATAGGGAAAGAATAAATAAAATAGGATATAACCTATCATATATGAGCCTCATATAAAAGGCTCATATATGGCCAGTCAGCGATTTAGGTCACGAATAACCTAAGTCTATGAAACCACGCGATAAAAATTCCACCTCACCCCGATCTGACGCAGAATTTCGACTTCTCAAAAAAATTGGACAGCGAATTCACAAGAAGCTGCACGATTTAGACAAGCCCGTTGAGTGGCTGGCCTGGGAAAGTGAAACTTCCAGGGCCACGGTACGAAGAATTTTTGATGCTAACAGGAATGTTGGACTACTAACTTTGGATCGAGTAGCCCACGCGCTCGGCTACAAAGATGGAGTAATTGGTTTACTCAACGATCTTTAAGTAGAAGGGCCACTAGCCCCCTTCTTGCTCGATGAAGTCTTCAAGAGTTTGGATGCTGAAGTAAGTAGATCCATTGTCGAAGGAAAGGATGTTTCCTTCGGATTCCTCTACGGATTCATAATCGCCTAGCGCACAACGCCAGCCCACAGGATCGTTTTCTTTCATTAGAGTTACCGTATCGAAAGTCATCCAACCAACTGTGGTTTCTTCAGGATAGCACTCACGCATAGATTGCTCGAAAGTCTCTTCTAGATCGACCGCTTCAAGCTCAGCTTTCAGAATGTGCTTGATGATCCAGTCGGTGCCGTATTCACAGCCGACTTCAGGTAGTAAGCGCATGAGATCATCACTGCCACAAGATTTGCAGCAGCCAGTGGGAGCCTCTTTATAGCATCCGTAGCAGAATGGAATGGAGCGATTAAGGGCAATTTGTTCGAGTTTTTGTTGGATTTCGTTTTTCATAGGAATCTCCTCTTTAGCGTTGTCGTTTCCCCTCGTTTTGAGGGCTTCTTCGCCCTGGCCTTGGAAGCCCGACGAGGGGAAAAGGAAGAGCAGGTAAATTCCCTCGGACCGACTAGCGAAGCGGGAAGCGAGAGTGAGTGCCAGGAGCGTTAGCGTATGGCGCGAGGGACGCGGAGGGACGAATCAGGGAATTTGTTGGAACGACCGCCAGCAACGCTAAAGAAATCAGGAGATGCCGAACGAATCCGGCAAATCCTCGTTCTCTTGCCCACTGCTACTTCTTTACTGGTAGAAGCATAGGTCGGCCCCACTTGGACGCTTGCGAGTCCTTGAGAAGCTGATATTGGGCCACGCGCACTTGCTGGATGAACTTCGGGAGCTGTCCGGTAGCTGCGGCAGCAAGAGCAGCGGCCACGGCGATTTGAATAAGTTTGTTTGGAATCTGGATCATGACTATTTCTCCTTGTTTTGAGTTTCGTGTTTAATGATTTGGTGAACTGTTTCATGGTGCCAACGCAGCCCTCGACGGGGTGGAACTTTGCGGTCATTCAGGTGATTTGCGATAGCCGTGAGGCTCTTACCTGACTGCCACAGCCTGAGAATTTGAAGGACATTTCTATATTCTTTGGGGTCTTTCACAAGCTGACCCTCTAGCCTTGCGTAGCCATAGCGTTGGACAGGAGAGCTTGCTTGAATGGTCCGCTTCGCCTTCTTAGTTGGCTTTCGGTTGCCAACTCTCAAGGTTAGTCCACTAGCGGTAAGGGCTTGTCGAATGGAACTTTTCGCAAAGCCTGTCTTGCTCTCTATTTCGCGTAGAGTATATCCGGCCTCGTAAAGAGGCGCGGAAACCTCGAAAATCCGCTCTTGTGATTTTGGAAAAAACTTAATAATATCATGGGGTATATTGAACTTTAGTGGCGGTGTACTTAGCTGTGCTCCACGTCCACCATTCGTCAGTCTTTTCGAACCACCGACTTTTAAAAATTTGGAAAGCGGTTGGGATTCTTCAAATGACTGAGAAATACAATAAAACAGAGCTACAAGAAGCTCTGAAAGTTTTAAAATCCCTTCTTGATAAATGCAGTAAGGCCAAGACTTCCGTAAAAGAGAAATCCTCGCAAGAAACCCTGCTTGCTCGTCAACTGACACTCCGCTTGAGCCTTCGCCGTAGCTCGATCTCTAGCGAAAACGCTCGATCTGTGGTTTGAGCGTTTCCCAGCACTCTCGTGTGTATTTGCGGAAGAAGAAGGGTTGAAGCGAACGGCCACGCGTATTTTTCGTCAATATACGTTGCTTCAACCAAGGCATTTGGAAGCCCGACCACTCGCCGCCAGGAAGTGCAAACAAGTTGAACCTCAAAGCGGGAAAGACTTCAAAGAAAAGGATCTCGCGTAATTCATCGATCGTGTATTTTGAGTCGGCGCAGGCTTTCGCCATTCTTTCGAAATTGATCTCGGTATCCATAAAGAGCATTTGCATCGCATCCCAGACCGGTTCTCGATCGGCGACGTCCTCTTCGATCTTTTTGGCGGCGACAGATTGACTCATATTCACGAGTTTCACGTTGAAGACATCTTCGGTCAACAGGTCGCCGTTTGGAAAGAGAGGCGCGACGCCTTACTTCGCCGCGCGGGTGGAGTTGCCCCGCACCGTATTGCCATCTTCGTCCACGCGGATCATGTGCTCGACCGGTAGCTTGTAAATCACGTTCCCGGTGACGACGTTGTCGCGGGCGAAATCGCGGTTGTCGACGCTGCTGCCCCACGGGAAGCCGGCGTCCATTTCGCAGTACGAGCGGCCGCCGTTACGCGAGGCGATCCAAATCGACGGATCGCGCCCTTGGTAACGGTTGTAGTAAAAGAAGTTGTTTTCGATGCGGTTGAAAGACGCCGTCGCGTGACGAATCGTGCCGCCCTCGCCGCAGTTACGGTAAAGAAAAATTCCGCCTTCGCTGAGCCCCGACAGATAGTTCCCGCGGATCAGATTGTGGCTGGAGGCATCGACGGCGATGACCTCGCGTGAGGTCTTCACATGCAGTTGGTTGTTCTCGATGCGGTTGTGGGCGGACTCGGTGTCCAAATAGATGGCGACGCTCGAAGAACGGCCGTTCAGCACCGAGTGGCGTAAAGTGAAGTAGGTCGTGCCCGGCGAGACATAGAGCGGAATGCCCGCGTTTCCGGTGATCGTCGTTTTTTCGATGAGCACGCGAGTCGGCGCGGCGGCGCGCGCGCGTTCCGTATGGCGCTCGTCTTCGCGGGACGAAGCGCGCAGGTTTTCGCCCTCGCCGTTGCGGTCCATGCCGTAGATCCGCACGCTGCCGGTGATACGGCAGTTTCGGATTGTCACGTCGCTGGGTCGTGACCAGGTGGCTTTACCTCGCGCATCCATTCCCTTCACGCTGCGGATGAACAGCGCTTGGCCATTTTCGGCGATCAGGCGCGCGCCCCGACAGTCGAAGGTCAGTCCGCTCGCGGCCGCGCCTTCGATGAGCACGCGTTTGGTGATGACGTCCGTGGATTTCAGTGTGGGCGCGCAGCGAATGCGGATCTGGGCCTCACCCCGAGTGGCCGGAGCGAGAAGCGCGCTCATCGTTTTGGGGCCGCAAGTGGGGGTGGCGGCGTGGACCATCGGTCCCGCCGTCAGAAGAGTCAGAATCGTGTAAAGGGCGCAACGCATGGAAGCCTCCGATCGAGTCTTTAGCGTACGCGGGGGGTGGTGGTCATTCCAGTCACACGCCGCACGCGATCGCCTCATTCCGGGATGGGGGCGGAGGATTTACGCCCCATTTTCTTGGGATCTGTCCCAGAATCGGTCGCCGGACCCGGACCTGGACTTTGCATTTGGCCCAGGATGATGAAGATGATCGAGGACTCCCGATCCATGACCGCATCTTTAGGGCCCCATCTTGAAAGCCAATTTTCTAGGCTGAGCGCGCTCTGGCGTAAGAAAAGTCCCCAAACAAATCACGCGCGCATCGATGCCCACGTTTCCCTCACTTCGGAGCTCGATACGTTGATCCTCGAGATTGCGCGCGGCATGGCGCGAAACGAAGACCGTCTTTCCAGCGAGGCGATCCTGGCGGTGAACCGCTACCACGAAGGTTTTCGTAAGCTCGGTCGCAAGGACGTTCACCGACTGACGCAAGATTTTTCATTGTGGCGTGAAATCGTTTTGGATGAATTTCTGGAGGGGCCCGTTCGGGATCCTCGCGAACTTCATCGCTTCTTGCACCTCTTGGATGAGGCCGCGACACGGGCGACGTCCGCTTTTTTCGAGCGCGCGCGCGTCGACTCCGAAAGAAAACTACGAATCGAAAAGCACAAACTGGCCGCGCTGTTCGACCAGACACCGGCGGCGTTAGCGCTCTGGCGCGGCGAAAAACTGATCTTCGAAAAAGTGAATCCTGAATACCAAAAGATCTTTCCGCAACACCAGCTGGAAGGTTTGCCGTGGGAGATCGCGCTTCCCGAACTCATGGATCAGCCCTTCGGCGAGATCCTGCGTGAGGTCTTGCGGACCGGGAAGCCCTACATCGCCAAAGAAATGCGTTGCCTGATTCCCACGTCGCCCGGCGGTCCCATGGAGGAGCGTTATTACGATTTCACCTACGCGCGCATCCTCGACGCCGAAGGGAAGCCCTACGGTATTTTCGACCACGCCGTCGACGTGACCGAAAATGTGCGCGCTCGCCGTCGTGCCGAAGAAAGCGAGCAGATCCTGAAGCTCACCGCCGATGCGGTGCCCGCGTTGATCGCCTATCTGGATCGCGATTTCAATTACCGTTTCGTGAATAAGGGATACGAAGAGTGGTTCGGACATCCGGTGGAGCACTACATCGGTCGTCCGGTGCTGGATATCGTGGGTGCCGAGGTCTACGCGCGGGTGAAGGGGCGGTTCGAGCGGGCCCTCGCCGGAGAGATCCTGCAGTTCGACGAGGAAGCGCATTATCCCCAGGGGGTCCGGCAAATCCGCGTCTCTTACGCGCCGGATGTGGACCCCGCGACCGGCGAAGTCCGCGGGATCGTTTCTCTCGTGCAAGATGTTTCAGAGCAGAAAGCCGCCTCCGACGAACTTCGCTACGCGAAAATGAAGGCCGAGGCCGCGAACGAGGCGAAGACAAATTTCCTCGCGAACATGAGTCACGAAATGCGCACGCCGCTTGCGGCGATTCTGGGGTTCGTGGATGTCCTGAAGGATCCGAACTCCACGCGCGCCGAACTTCAACGTTATCTCGACATCATCGAAAGGAATTCAGGGCAGCTCCTGAGCATCATCGACGATATTCTGGATCTCGCGAAAGTCGAGTCGGGTCGGCTGGATTTTGAGAGCGTCCGGGTTTCGCTTCCGGGTCTCTTGGCGGACTTCGCGTCGCTCATGGGGTTTCGCGCGCGCGAGAAAGGGATCGCGTTCCGGGTCGAGGCCACGACCGCGATTCCGAACTGGATCGAGACCGATCCCATGCGTTTGCGGCAGATCCTGACGAACGTCGTCGGGAACGCCATCAAGTTCACCACGCACGGGCAGGTCACGCTCCGGCTCGAGGTGAAAGACGAGAAGCTGAGCTTCGAAATCGAAGACACCGGGCGCGGGATTTCGACCGAACAGGCCGCGGTGCTTTTTCAACCTTTCATGCAGGCGGACGCGTCGACGACCCGAAAATTCGGCGGAACGGGGTTGGGGTTGGTTTTGACAAAACGTCTGGCACGGTCGATGGGTGGGGATTTCGAGTTGAAGCGCAGCCAGCTCAACGTCGGAAGCACGTTCGCCGTGTCGGTCGCCGTGCGGGTTCCGGAGAAGACCTCTTGGTCCGGTGCGGGCGAAGTTCATTTCTCTTCGCGGGCGGTCACGTCCTTGCCGATCAAGACTCCGCCGCTGCAAGGCCTGCGGGTTCTCGTCGTCGACGACTCTCCGGATAACCAGGCCCTCCTCGGCGTTCTGTTAACGAAATCCGGTGCCGAAGCCGAGTTCGCGTCCGACGGCGCGGAAGGGGTGCAGAAGGCGCTCGACGGCAAGCCGGATCTGGTTTTGATGGATATCCAGATGCCGCGGATGGACGGTTACCAGGCCCTGGCCGAGCTTCAACACCGGGGGTTCGACACGCCCGTCATCGCGCTCACCGCGCACGCCATGAAAGAAGAGCAAGAACGCGCCGAGGCGAAAGGTTTTACGGACTTTGCGACCAAACCGCTTCAACGCGACAAGTTCATGGAAATTTTGGAACGTTACCGCCGTCACTAGTTCCGTGCTAAATCTGAAGCATGCGCCAAATCCTGATCCTCGGTGGAACCCGTTTTTTCGGACGTCATCTCGCACAAAAACTCGTCGCGCGCGGCGATGAGGTCACTTTACTAAGCCGCGGTCGCGTGGACGATGGCCTAGGGGATCGCGTTCGTCGGATCACCGCCGATCGCACGCAACCCGATGAGCTTCGCGCGGCGCTCGGCACGCGCGATTGGGATCTCGTCTTTGATCAGATCGCGTTCACCGCGGCCGAGGCGCGCGCCTTGGGCGAAATCCTACGCGGTCGAACGGAGCGCCTGATCTTCACCTCTTCGCAATCGGTTTACGGAATGGGGGCGGGGCTCGCCGAAGAGGCCTTCGACCCGCTTCGGGCCACCTACGCCACCGCGGTCAGCGCGCAGGACGATTACGCCGAAGCGAAACGTCAAACCGAAATCGAATACATGAAGTGCGCGGCGCTTCGGCCCGTTCTGGCGCGGATGCCGCTCGTGATCGGTGTCGACGACTACACTCAGCGTTTGCGCTGGCATGTGGAGCGTGTGCGTGAAGGCAAACCGATCTTCCTACCGAATCCGCAGGCGCGTTTGGGTTTCATCCGCTCGGACTTCGCCGGTGAGGTGCTGGCGCAACTTGCGGATAGCGCGCTCGTCGGTCCCGTGAATACGGCTTGCCCCGGCGACATCGCGCTGGAAGAGCTTCTCGGATGGATCGGCGAGGCTGTCGGGCGGCCGGTCGTTTTTGCGGACGCGCCCACGGATGAGAACCACTCTCCCTATGGTGTGCCGGAAACGTGGACGATGAGCTTAGCGAAGCTCGAAAGCGTGGGGGTGCGTGCGCCCGAGCTGCGGCACTGGCTTCCGGAGTTGATCACGACTTTGGCGCGCGCTTAAACGCGCGAGTTAAATGGGGCCCGCGAAGCGGATCCAGGAGTAGGCCGCAAACACGATCAACGAGGCCAGGCTTGCGATCAGCACCGCGCCCGCGAGCGCGTCTTTCGCGAAACCGATCTCGGGATGATGTTCGGGATGCAGGCGATCGATCATCGCCTCGACGGCCGAGTTCAAAAGCTCCAAAGAGATCACGAGCGCGGCGGCTAGCGTGAACACCGCGATCCAGGGGGCGGGTGTTTGGTCCCAAACGCAAAACACGATCAGAAAAACGACCGCCGCCGCGTGTACCTTCAGGCTCGCTTCGCGCCGAAACGCCGCGAGGACCCCGCGGCCCGCGAATCCCAGACGTCGGCCGAAGTTTTGTCCTTTGGCCGAGCTCATAGAACAAGCACCAACGAGCCCGCGAGAATCAGCGCGCCACCCAGCCAGGTCTTCAGATCCGGGCGTTCACCCAGAAAAATCACGGCGAGAAGGATGGCGAACGCAACGCTCAGCTTATCCACGGGCGCGACTTTGCTGACGGGACCCAATTGCAGCGCGCGGTAATAGCATAGCCACGAGGCCCCGGTTGCGAGTCCCGACAGCAATAAAAACCACCACGTCTTGGAGCTCAGCGACGTCAGGCCCGTCCATTCGCCGCGGTAACTCAAGATCAAGGCCAGAACACCCAAGATGATCAGACAGCGGATCCAAGTCGCAAGATTCGAGTTCACGCCGACCACGCCGAGTTTTCCGAAGATCGCCGTCAAGGCCGCGAACAGCGCCGCGCCCAAAGCAAAGATTCGCCAGTCGTCCGTGGGGAACATCTCGCCTCCGTGCCCCAAGGCTAACGGGGAGCGGAGCGCCACGCAAGAAGCTTTCCGCGTGCCTCGGCCCCGCGCCCGCGGTAAAGACGGGGGATGCCGATCAAAATTTATGAATACTCGAATTGCAGCACTTGTAAGAACGCCCTCAAATTCGCGGAGGCGCGCGGCGTGAAGTACGAGAAGCTTCCCATCGTGGATCAGCCGCCGACCGTCGCCGAGTTGAAAACCATGCTCGGACACTTGCGCGAGCAAGGCTTCGACTTCAAGAAGCTCTTTAATACGTCAGGTGTGCAGTACCGCGAGCTCGGGATCAGCGAGAAAATCAAAGCGGGCATGACCGAGGCCGAAGCCTTAAAACTCCTCAGCACGAACGGCAAACTGATCAAACGCCCTTTTCTCTTAACGGCGAAGGGCGGAACCGTGGGTTTTGATGCGAAGACCTGGGGCGCTCTGCTGTAAGACGCCCGGCCTTCAAGCCGCTTTCTGGCCTTCGATGGTTTCGCGTAATTTCTGAATCGTGACGTTCAAAGACGCCGACTGCTCGGACAGTCGCGTCGCCGCGTCGGCGGATTCATGACTGCGTCCCGCGTTTTGCTGCGTGACTTGATCCAGCTGGTGCATCGCTTTGGTCAGCTCCCGGACTCCTTGATCCTGCTCACGACAAGCCGTCGAAATTTCGGCCGCCATATTCGAAACCTGACCGACGTTCGTCACGATCTCGGACAGGACGCGGGCGCACTGCTGCGCCACGGTCGTCCCTTCCTCCACGCGCGATTGGCCAGAGGAAATCAACGCCCCGACTTCGGTTTGCGTACGGTTCACAATGGATTCGACTTTACTGAGGCTGACCTCGAGCAGTTCCCCGATCTCTTGCGAGGCGCTGCCGCTGAGCTGCGCGAGTTTGCCGACTTCCTCCGCGACGACCGCGAAACCTTGGCCGTGTTCGCCGGCGCGTGCCGCTTCGACCGAGGCGTTGAAGGACAAGAGCTGCGTTTTAAAAACGATGTCGTTGATGACCTGGGTCTTCGCGCCGATATTTTGGATCACGGCGACGATCTCGGCCATCTCGGTGCTGGATTGGGTGATACGTTTCATGATGTCGCTGTTGGCGTCGTGGATTTGCGTCATGGATGTCATCATCTGCGCCATGACCTCGTGGCCGTGTTCGGCCTTCCGGCGCGACTCGGCCGAGGTCGAAGATGTCGAGTTCGCGTTCTCGGCGTTTTTCGCGACCATGCTGCTCATCTCTTCGATCGAGGCCGAAGTCTCTTCCAGTGACGAAGCCTGGCGCGAAGCCGAGTCGGAAAGTCCACGCGCGGTGCCCGCGATCTGCTCGGACGCGGTATTGACGTCTTGGCTTGCCTCGGTGAGGCTCGATACGACTTGGGTCAAAGTGCGTAAAGGACCGCGCAGCGAAAGCGATGCGATCAAGACGGCGCACACTCCGCCCAGGATGATCGCGATGATCAACCAGCCGGCGGGATCGATCCACTGGCCTTCCACGCGCGCCGCCGCGACTTCCGCGATGTTTTGCGAGATCGCGACCACGCCGTGAAGTTTACCGTCGCTCCAGTTTTCCATCGGGTAGCCCAGGATGTCGCGTCCGTCGCCCCAGGGGCTTTTCTCGGGGGCTCCGTGGCACGTCATGCAGCCCTGGCTTTCGCTCAAGCGAACGGGGCGGTACATCTTGATGACGCCGTCCTCTTTCACGATGAGTTCCCGGAGCTCCGGTTCCTTCTCGAATTTTTTCAGGATCTCGATCTCGGGTGCGGTCGCCTTGTTCTCTTTGCGACGGGGATTTTCCGCGAAGATGCGAAATTGGTAATGATCGTTTTCAGAGTTTTTACTGCCGATCATCATGGTCGCGAAGATCGGGACCTGCTGCAGGATCTCCATGCGTTCCGCCTCGCTGAAGTGTTCGGGCGAGGAATGTTTCTCGCGCATGCGCAGGACGACGGAATCCAAACCTCCCTGGCGCGCGACGTAGTCCGTGGCGGCTTCCAGCTGGCGATGGATCGTGCGTTCACGCGCGATGATGCCTTCTTCCAATTCCTGCGCGTTGAAATGCAAAAAACCGAGAATGGCGACGATTGAACAGAGGGTTCCGGCCATGGCGACGATGGCCAGGATGCGGACTTTGAGACTCAGCTGCTGAAACATAACCTCTCCAAACGTGAAGATCTAACGAACACGCTTTCGGTCAATACGCGTGTAAGTTGAGAGGTTAGTCGGTCCTATTTTTACGGATTCTTAAGGTCACGGACGCGAAAGGTGACGAAGTCGGCCTTCGGTCGAGGTGAAGACGCGGGCCCGGCGTGCGGGCCCGTCTCAGAATGAGGGACTATTTCTCGTTCGTGAAGTTCACGAACTCTTGGAACAGACCTTGCGAGTACTTGATCAGACCGAGGGCCAGGCCGCGGTCGCACGAGTTTTTGTCGGCCACATCCGACGACGCGCCCGCGATCAAATCCGTCAACGCATCTTTCGCTTTCAACGCCGCGCCGGTCGCGCCGCCGCCGATTCCCGAAAGCAGGTACTGACGAATCAAGGTGCCCTTCACGCCGGTGAAGAACTTCGAACCCATCGCGATGTTCGACAAAAGGACCACGCGGGTTTTCGCGCCTTCCGGATAGAATGCGAAGACGGTCTTCGCGCCGCGCACCAGGTGATCGGCGTAGATCGCCTCTTGCGTGATGACCGCAGCCGGACGGCGACCGAAGTAGGCTTCGGCTTGTTGCATATCGGTGGATGAATTGAAGTCGACGCGGCTGATGACGTAGATCGACTCGTTACGGAGCTTTTCTTTGTCGGGGTTTTTCGAGAAGTAGTCGCGAATCCCGTCCTTCATGACCGCGCAGCCGTAGTCGCGCAGATCGAACACGGACAGCAGATAGTTCCGCGACAGATCGAGCGATTTGTAAGCGATGTGGTCCTCTTCCAAGGCTGAAGCGACGAAGCTTCCGGGAATCTGGAAGTGGTAGTGATCCAGGTCGACGACTTCCGCCATGTTGGCGACGCGCTCGGCGGTCAGGTTCATTGAGTTGAAGTCGCGATCGATCAAGGCGCTCAGCTTCACTTCCACGACGTGGGTGGTCGCTTCGCTTTGCGCGAGCATGGTCGCGGCGTCTTTGGACATCTTTTCGATTTTCGCGCGGCCGCCTTCGTTGCGTGAGTTCACGACCTCGGCGAACTCCGCGGCTTGGTTTTGGTACTGCGAAGCGCTCAAGGTCTGGGGTGCGGGCATCCGCAGGCCGCCTTGTGCCATGCCACGCAGCACGGGGGCGACTTCCATCGCGAAGGCTTTGCCCGACGCTTGGGTTTTCCATTCCGGGTAGGGGCGGTAGCTGTAAGCGTAGGAAGCGCGGTTCGGCTTCGTGTCTTCGAACATTCCGAAGTTTTCGCTTTTTTCGCTGAAGTTCAGGGTGGGGGCGGCGAAGGCGACGGTGCCGCAGCAGAGCAGCGCGAAGCCAAGGACGAAACGTTTCATTACAAACTCCTTATCGAGGGGGGAAATCATTGGACGCAACTTTGGTTATCAGTTTCGGGAAGCGGAATTCCCACGGCATCGCGACGAAGCGCGCGGGGGAAATATTCGGTGATGGCGTTCGAGGGCACGCGGCAGATCCCGTTGGTCGCGCGGTATACGCGACCCGAGCCGGGATCGATCTTTTCGGCGCGGATGTCCGGAAGCTCCGACGGCAGCGGCAACGGATCTTCCAGTCCTTCGGGATGAAGCTTGTAGTAAGCCTCCATGAAGTTCTCGAAAATCGGCAAGGCGACGTTTCCGCCGGTGCGTTTGTCGCCCAGGTCTTTATAGATCTTGGCGTCGTCGTAACCCACCCAGATCACGACGGCGATTTTGTTCGTGAAGCCCGCGAACCAAGCGTCACGGCTGGAGTTCGTCGTGCCGGTCTTACCGCCGATCAAGTGTGACCAACGCGCAATCCGCGTCGCCGTCCCTTGCGACAAAATCCCCTGCATGATGTAACGCAGCTGCGCGACCGCGCGGGGATCGACGTCGGTGATCGCCTTGAAGGCCTCGGGTGCCCGCGCGAAGCCGTACTTCAAAGAGTCGCGGTAAGCGTGCAGCTCGTTCCAACGTTCCAGCGAGCGGTCGATCAGGATCGGGTCGCCGTTCTTCAGAACTTCCTTCAAAAAGACGGCGTCACGACGAAGCCCGCCGTTTCCGATGGCCGCGTACATCTGCGCCATGCGCAGTGGCGTCGTCTCGTAACCGCCCAGCAAAAACGGGAAGCAGGGTTCGTGACGTTTCAAAGACGGCAGAAGTCCGCGCTCGGGATACGCGCCGAAGTGCGCGGCCAGGTCGTAGATCTCGTCCAGCGTGCGGCTCAGCGGCACGCGCGCGTCCGCGGCGATATCGCCCAAGTCGGTGAAACCACCCGTCGAGCGGAATCCGCTCAACCCGATGAAGAGATTCATGAGCGAACGGTTCACCGAGTCCTGCAGCGCCGTCCGCAAGGTCATCGAGCCAGGTCCCGCCGAGTAGTTCTTGGGCGTCCACACGTATGGGCAGTTCGGCACTTTCGGGAAGCGGACCGGATCGTTCGACAAAACTTGCGTGGGACTCACGCCCTTGTTCAAAGCGTACAGGTAGGTGATCGGCTTGATCGTCGAGCCCGGCTCGCGCAAAGAGACCGTCGCGCGGTTATTTTGCGCGAATTTGCCGTAAGGTCCGGCGCTGAAGCCGCCGGTCAAAGCGAGGACGTCACCGGTCTCAAGATCCAGAACCACGCCCGCGCCTTGCACCTTCGGCACGCGGCCCAAACGCACGCCTTCGGCGCCGCCCAGATTTTCGACGAGCGCGAGGTCGTAATCCTGCAGGCGCTGGAAGATCGCGCGGTCTTCGCCGCGCACGGGCACCGCGACGCCGGTCTCGAGCGTCCACTGGTTCGTGCGCGGAAGTTTCACCGCCATCAGCCAGTTCGTTTCGGGGTAGGGGTGAGCGACCTTCAAGCCGAAGAAAATTTCCGACAGCGAGGGGATCTCGTCGTCTTCATCCTTCGGGGTCAGGCGCGCTTTGATGTTCACGTTTCGCCCGGTGGTTTCGTCCAGCCAGGGGCTCCACTCCAGACGCGCGCCCCGGTGCCCGGCGGTCGTCGCTTCATAGTTGATGAGTCCTTGTTGCAGCGTCCGGGTCAGGATCTCTTGCAGGTCCGAGTCGTAGGCGGTCTGGATGTCGAAGCCGCCCAGAAGCCAGCGCGGGTCGCGCGCGTGCTGACGTTTCAACCGCGAAAAGTCGTTCGTGATGTGGCCGGTGAAATAGCGCGACAGAACGCGCCGACGATCGGCGCCCGCTTTCGGGATGACGTTCATGGGCTCGGCCTGCGCGGCCGCCTTTTCCGCGGCCGAGATGAAGCCCTGCTCTTCCATGACCTTGATCACGGTATCGCGACGAAGCTTCGCCTCTTCGGGGTTGCGGTGAGGATTGTATTTGCTGATCCCCTTCGGCAAAGCGGCCAGCAGCGCGATCTCAGAGAGTGTGAGCGTGGCCAAGTCTTCTTTGCCGAACAGATCGATGGCCGCCATCTTGACGCCTTGGGCGTCGGGCGTGAGGTCGATCAGGTTCAGGTAGTAGGCAAGGATCTCGTCTTTCGAGTAGCGCTTCTCGACCATCGGGATCATCAAAATTTCTTTGAGTTTGCGGCGCAGCGTGCGCATGCCGTGCGTGCGCTCGATCTCGACGTCGTCGTTGAAGAACGCGTTTTTCACGAGCTGCATGGTGAAGGTCGAGCCGCCCTGCTTCGAACCCTGCACGCCGCCGTAATAAAGCCGCTTCACGGCTTCGAAATCGAAACCGTTGTGGTCGTTGAAACGTTTGTCTTCGATCGCGGTGAAGGCTTGGTACATCCGGCGGGGGATCTCTTCGTGACCCGCGAGCCGGCGCCGGTGGCCTTTACCGATGTAGCGTTTGCCGTTGCGTTCGGTGAACGAACGGTCAAAGATTTCGCCGATGCGCTGACGGTTTTTGTCGAAGACGAAGCTCGCTTGGGGCATTTCCGGAAGCTCGTTGACGTTCGGCAGCTCCTCCAGAAGTCCCTGCAGGTATTTGTACCCGCCGGTGAAATCGACCTGCGCGGCGACCGCTTTGCGATCGACTTTCCAGTGACAGAGGGCGGTGACGACTTTGTAGACGTCCGAGGTCACGAGCTCACCATCGGCGGCCTCTTTCAGGACCTTGCCGACGAACTCCTGCAGTTCGGGTTGTAAAAGCACGACGAGCTTCGAGCCCAGATCGTCGCGGTTCGCGGTCTCGCCGCGCATCCACTGTTCACGCTCCAGGAAAATGCGGTCCTGCAAAGCCGAGCAGATGTGGTTGAGCTCGGGGACGAGCTCCGCGTTGGACATCTGCAGATAAGTCGCGAGCGGTTTGGGCTGAAAACGCAGCACTGCGGCGACGTCGCCATCGGTCGCGCAGTGCATTTCCGCCGTGTTCATTTCATTCTCGAGGCTTTGGCAGACCTGTTTGTACTTCGCGCGGTTGTCCTTCAGGCGTTCGCAGCGTTTTTGCGCGTACTGGCCTTTGAGTTCCTCGTATTGCGGACAGGCGTTGCGCTCGGCAACCGCCTTCACGGCGGCGTCAATGGCGGATGGGTCGATCGGTTCGATCAACTGACCCAGCGCAAGAAGTGCCGCGACGACGATGTCTGCGGTAGAGCCCAAACTCATCATGGTGCTTTAGCCTTTACAGTCGCTCATGAGCCCGCGCAGACGGGGCGCGGCGCCCGCTTCGCGGCGCAGTTTCAGTTTGAGGTTTTCGAAAAGAAAGGCCTGCGAGGAGTCCTGACCGAAACGGCAAAGACTGCGGCCCAAACGCGCAAGCTCACCATCGGCGAGATCCGCGAACTGACGGAAAAGCGAAGTCGCCGCGAAAGCCTCGGCGCCGGTACCGCTTTCGATCATGCGTTCGAATTCGAGGTGGGCACGTTCGACCAAACGGGACTTCAAGGTTTCGTCCGCGGGGTCGAGCGCGGCGCTGATGATTTGCGTTTTCGCGAGGGGATCCAGACCCGGCAGCTCCATCGCGCGCATGAGCGCCTGACCATCGGGAAGTTCGGCCAGCAGATTCGCGGCCAGGGCCGCGTGACCCGGCGACAGGCGCAGGACCGCCAGCAGCAGGTCGCCCGCCGCTTTCACGTCGGTCAATTCATCCAGCTGGATGAGCGCCTCGAGTTTTTCGAGATGATCGAAAAGATCCGTGTCCGAGCGACGGTGTTTGCACGCGTTGCGCGGCAGACGGCACGCGAGGTCCGCGCGCAGCTCTTCCAGGATACCCGATTTTTCGGGCGA
Source organism: Pseudobdellovibrionaceae bacterium (assembly GCA_019637875.1). Taxonomy (NCBI): domain Bacteria; kingdom Pseudomonadati; phylum Bdellovibrionota; class Bdellovibrionia; order Bdellovibrionales; family Pseudobdellovibrionaceae; species Pseudobdellovibrionaceae bacterium. The sequence continues at coordinate 45,914 of JAHBUW010000012.1, forward strand.
AGGGGACGTGGCCGGGGTCACCGCGTTCAGGTGCGCCGCGATCTCGGCATTTCTTTGCTCGAGCTGCTCAAGTGTGTCCTCGAGCGCCGCGACGCCGTCGGTGGACGCGCCACCGGCGACGGACGTGCGGCCCGCGCTCCAGAGCGCGAGGCCCGCCGCCAGGACGAGCATCAAGATCAGCATGAGGATACGCGGATAGCGCAGGATCACGGCTCCAGGCTCCAGGTTTTCGCGTCAAGTTTTCCGCCGAGTTGGATGCGGGGCTCTTGCGCGCTCCGGCCCGAAAGCCAGGTCTGCACGAAGCCGCCGTACTCTTCCACGGGCACGTAACGGGTCACGCCGCCGCGGGACTTCACGACTTTCACTTCCACGATGCGCACGCCCTGAACCTTCGCGTAGTCGGTGCCGGCCGCGTCGACCGCTTTTTGTCCGGCGACGGGTGTGGCGCGCTGACCGTCTTTTTGGAAGAGCTCGCAAGCCACATAAGTCTTGTTGATGGACGCCGCGGTCGTGCGGCGATTGCCGCGCACGAGTTGCCACATGCCGCCGCGGAACTGGCCGGTTTTGAGTTCCGGCAGGAAGCGGGTGACGACTTCATCCGAAGGCAGATGGTTCGTGAGGACGGTGACCACGCGGCGAACGGGGCATTTCGAATCGTCGCCCAGATCGTAAACCGCGCGACCATTGTCGTTCAGTACGCTCTGTTCGCTGAGGGCGAAGGCGGGCATGTACGCGGCGGTGCCGGTTTCAACGCCTTGGCCATCGACACGCGACACTTTGACCCAACCGGCGCGCATCGCGACCTGCGGATCGCGCGCGTCGATCGCCAGGATCTTCACTTGCTCACCGCTCATCACGAGGCCCTGGATCTTTTGATCCGCGCGGTCGACGGGCGACGCGTAAAGCTCGGCGCCTTCCCACGACAGGACTTCGCGAACTTCGCCGACCTTCAAGGTCAGTCCTTGCAGCTGTGCCGCCGACGGAGCGGGCGTGGCGAACCGGTACTTCGAGGTTTGGAAGCTCGCTTCGCGCGCTTTCGCGGTCGACGCCGTATAGTCGTGGGCCAGCACGCGGATCAGCGCTTTGACCAAACGATCGCGGCGCGCGTCCAGGTTCTGCTCGCTATTCAAAGTCGACATCTCGCTCATCAACGCTTCGACCGCCGCGCGCTCGATCAGATCTTGCGCTTGGGCTTGGTGCGTTTTCGGCAAGGTTTGATCCAGCACCGAACCGCGGAACTGCAGCTGCGCCGTCAGCGCGGACCGGTAGCTCTGACCGGCCGCGACCGCTTGGCACACGCCCTGCGCGCGCGCTTTCATGTCGGCGCCGGTTTCCCAATAGCCGACCGCACCCGTCATCATCGGGAGGACGGAATTCGCGCCGGCCTCCGCGCAGCTCACCGCCGCGGGATCGAGCAGACGGCTCATGCTGAGGTCGTAGTTTTCAAAAATCGCCCGTACGCTCATTTCGACGTAAGCCGCGACGTCCAGCAGGACGCCGTTTTCGATGGCGTTCTGGAAGCCGGTGAAGGGCATGTGGAACATCCCCCAGCGGCCCGCATCCGCGGTGGCGCCGGTTTGGATGACGTTCGAGCGCGCAAGGTAGATGCCCGTGTCTACCGAATCGAATTTCATGCGGCTCGAGCAATCGGTCTCGAGGAACCAGCCCATGTGTTTCGGGCTTTGGTAAGTCGCGATGACCTGTTTTTGCGACTCGATGTCCGCGTTTAACTTATCCCACGCGGCATCTTTGTTTTTCTGGGCCGTATCGATCTGGGTTTTGTAAGCCGCGAGCTGCGTTTCTTCCTTGCGCAGCAGTTCGAAGGACTGATCGCGCAGCTTCGACGCTTCGATCAAGGCGCGGGTCAGGTGCGACAGCACGTACTCGGAAAAGTTCGAGTGGCGTGAAGCCGTCTGGTAGCGCTCGTTCGCGGCGGTCGCGGCGGCCGTGCGGGCGTTCAGCTGCTGGGTGAGTCCTTTTTGATCGTCGCCCAGCTGCTCGTTCACCGCTTGGATTTGCAATTTCAAGGTGTCGATCGCGCGGCCCACGAACTCCGATTGGGTCAGGATGGCCGAAAGATTCGATTGAACTTGGCTGCGGCTCTGCAGGATTTGCGGCTGACGGATTTTGATCGCGGCGATGCGCGCGCCCCGCGCGGGGGTCTGCGCGATCAGCGCTTTCACTTCCGATTCGGATTTTTCGGTCGACATCAGACCGGTCTCGAGTTTGTGCGCGACGGTTTGCAGCTCTTGCAGTTCGGTCGCGAGCGTCGCTTGCTCGTCGTTCAGTTGTTTTTCGGCCGCGAGTTGCAGTTCGCGATCCGCGCTGAGTTTGCGCAGTTTCTCTTGGTTCGCTGCGAGTTCGGTTTCGAGCTTCGCGCGCTGGTCTTGCAGCGCTTGCACCGCACCGCGGACGGCGGCGAGCGCCGCTTCGTCGGTTTTCAGTTGGATGTCGGCTTCTTGCAGAACGCTGAAGTCGCCGCGGGGATTTTGCATGTTCTCCGTGGTGAATTTACGCCACTGCTCCATCAGGCCGTTGGTTTTGAAAACCTCTTCGGCTTTCGCCATGCACGCCGCTTCGGGCATGGCGGTGCCGCGGCTCACGCGGTCTTTGATGGTGCTGAAGCACGCCATCGTGTTTTCGATGAGCGTCGATTGCTCTTTCACCTTCGCGGTCAGGCGTGCCAGCTCGGCCGTCGACTGTTGGTGCAGGCCGATCGCTTCGCGCAGACCCATGGCCAGGCGATCCTGTTCGGCGCGCAGTCCATTGATCTTCGTTTGCACGTCGGCAAGCGGTGCGACCGAAAGTCCCGCCGCGCACTGTTTCAGCGCCGACTCTTGGAAGTGCTGCAGGTCCGAGGCTTTCATGGCCTGAGTCAGCGGCAGCACGAGATACGGAAGCGTCGCCATACGGGTCATGGGGCGCGCGAAATTGCGGCTCAGGTCCTCGAAACCTTCCGGCAGACGGCCCAGCTCTTCGAGTTTCGCTTTGTCGAAATCGACTCCGCGCAGTTCGGCCTCTTCGACCAGGCGGCGCGCCTGGGCGGGGTTCATGCCCATCTGTTTCATGGACTCTTGCAGCACGCGTCCGGTCATCAGACGGTAATAGAGTTGCGCGTTGATTTCGTTGAGCACCGGGCCGCGGACGTCGAGGCTTTTCAGCGTTTCGACCGAACCTTGCGAGACACCATTTTTCTGGAGCAGAAACCAATCCTGCGCGCCCAGGCGGACTTGGGCATCGCCCTGGGACGAGGCCTTCAGCGGCGAGAAGCCCACGTCGGCCGGCAATTTTTCACCGGGAAAGAGCCACTCGGGGGACTGAGCCCAAGCGAGCGAGGGGAGAGTCAGCGAAACAACCAGAGCGTAACGAAGACGAGCGAACATGCGCGAGTTCCTTCCAAGGAGCGTCGGTTTCTAAATTTGGACACGCCGTATCACGATCCGTGATGCCTCGGAATTAAACTGCTGATTATCTAGGCGAAACTGCAAAAGTAACACGTAGCGGTAAGATTTTGGAACCACTCCAAATGGGTTTAAACTGGCGCTCAATGCTTTGGGACTTCTTCTGGCGTTTTCTTTTTTCCAAACGGGCGGGGTCCATTGTCCGCAAGATTTCGTGGCTGAGCTTCGCAGCCCTGACCGTGAGCGTAGCTTCGCTTGTGATCGTCATGGCGGTCATGAAGGCGCTGAACACCAATATCCGAAATCGCCTGCTCGCCGTGGAACCCCACCTCGTGATCGAGATCACGGACAATAACGAATACAAAACCGCCATCGCCCAGATCGAAGAGCGCCAGGTGCTGAAGCCCGAGTGGCGGGTCTTTCCGTTCGAAGTACAGGACGTGATCCTCCGTTCAGTCGAGGGACGCTTTCGCGGCGCGGTCGCGCGCGGACTCACGCCCGAATCGCTCGACTGGATTTTGTCGGAGATCAAACGCGCCCAGCAGAACGAACGCCGCGAAGAGGGGCCGGTCACCGCGCCCGAGATCAACCCCGACGGCACGGTGCTGGGCGAGCGCGGCGCGCTCGAAGCGGGCGAGATCATGGCCGGGCTCGATCTCGCGCATTCGCTGGGGATTTTTGAGGGCGACTCGCTGACCGTGGTCGCGCCGGAGGGGCTTATGCTTCCCGCGGGCGAGACGCCGAAGTTTGAGCGCGTGATCGTCAAAAAAATTCTCAGCACGAATCTGCAGGACTTCGACGGCGAGGGGCTTTTTTATCTGCAGAACAAAACGCTGCCGAGCTTTCAGTCCTCGGCTTCGCTTCGTCGCGGTTACGAGATTTGGACCGAGGACTCGGCGGGCGCGATCGAACTGAAAGAGGATCTGATCCGCCGGCTCGAAGGTTTGCCGGTGAAGGTTCAGACCTGGCAGGACCGCAACGCCGCGCTTTTTCTGTCGTTGAAACTCGAAAAGCTCGTGATCGGGCTTTTCCTCAGCATCGCGTCGCTCGTCGCGGGCTTTTCGCTTCTCACGGTGCTGGGGCTTTTGATTTCGCAGAAAACGCGCGAGATCGGTCTGCTCCAAGCCATCGGGCTTTCGCGGCGGGAAGTTTTCTTTTTGTTTCAAGGGCTCGGCGTGCGGCTGACGGGGCTTGGACTTTTCTGCGGCTCGTTCATCGGTCTCGTGATCGCGACCTACATGGAACTTTATCCGCTGAAGGTCCTTCCCGACATCTACTACGATTCCACGGTTCCCGCCGAAGTGGATCTGCCGTTCGTGATCGTCATTGTCATTCTGGGCTATCTGCTCAGCTACTTCGGCGGCCTTTTGATCACCCGGCCCCTGGCGAAATTCCAACCCACCGAACTTTTACGGATGAAAAAGTAGGAGGCTTCTTTTGGCGACTCAACCGGACCCGATTGAATTTCCGACCGTCGCCGAGCGCGGCGTGCGGCTGGCCGCGATGGCGATGGACGCGGGCATTTGCCTTTTCGTCGGTGGTTTCCTCGGCGCGGTTTTACGGATGATGAAGCTGAGTGAAGCCTCGCTTGCGAGCGCGTCGGTGCAGATCGCGTGCATGCTCGCATTCATCGCGCTGCCGCTCGTGAGCGTCGTCAAAAAGGCTTCGCCCGGTAAGATCATCATGGGGTTGCGTCTCGCGAATCCGCAGGGGATGGATCTCACCGTCGGGAAGATCCTTTTGCGCGAGACCTTCGCCAAAGCGATCGGTCTTTTACTGTTGGGGCCGGTCTGGATTTTCACCAATGCGCAAAACCGCGCGGCGTGGGATTTCGCGGTGGGCTCGGTCGTCGTTCCCGAACGCCGTCTGTCGCGACCGCCCGAGGACGAGGTGATGGAAGACATCCCCGAGCCCGGCGATCTTTCCGAAGCCTCAGTGTTTTCTAAAAAATAACGTCATCACGTCCGTCGCGCTCGGCCCTTTCGGACTGAAGAACGGAATCTCGGTTTTAAGCGTCGGCTTGAATCCCGACCACGCGTGGGGAAGATCGTCGATCATCAGGAGTTCGCCCCCGCCGCCGAACTGCTCCAGGGCGAGGCTCGCGTGTTTCGGATTCACGACCTTGTCTTCTTCTCCGTGAAGGATGAGGACGCCGCCTTTGAAGTCTTGGGGCGCGCAGGGGCCGGCGGGAACGCCCGTCGGGCCGTCGCGAAGGACTTGGTCCGCTTCGCCCAGGCTTTTGGCGCTCGCGTACACGGGCGCCGAGTGAAGGGCGACCGCCTGGATCTTCTTCGGGAAGCAAGCGGCGAGTCCCGCCGCGGTGGCGCCGCCGCTGGAGATGCCGGTGACGTAGATTTTTGGGCTTTTGAGCCCCAGGCGATTTTCCGTCGCTTGGATCTCATCCATGATGAATTTCAGTTGGCCGCCGGACGCGACTTGATTGGCGGGACTCCACCACGACCAGCAGTTGATCGCGTTCGACTGCGCGGGGACTTGCGGATAGAGCACGACCCAGTTGTTCGCGTCGGCCACGCGGTTGAAACCCGTGCCGAGCGCCATGGACTCCGCCGCCTGCAGGCAGCCGTGAATGACGACCAACAGTTTCGCCGTCGCGGGATCGAATTTTTCTGGCACGTGAGTCAGGTGCGCCCGGGCCGTCGTGGACACGGCGACCAGCAGCGCGCCCACGAGAAGTTTCGGGAGCGCCGATCTCATCAGACCGGCGCCTGGTCCCGTCGGTCTCATTAGACCGACACCTGAAAGTCCCGCAAAGCGTTGTTCAGCGAGGTCTTCTTGTCCGTCGAGGCCGTGCGGTAGCCGATCAGGAGCGCGCAGGGCACGCCGTAAGTGCCGGCGGGGAAGGCCTTGGTGAGCGTGCCGGGGATGACGACCGCTTGGGCGGGCACGCGGCCCTTCCAGGATTTCTCTTCGTCGCCGGTGACGTCGACGATCTTGGTCGAAGCGGTGATGGTGACGCCCGCGCCGAGGACCGCGCCCTGTTCGACGACGACGCCCTCCACGACGATGCAGCGTGAGCCGATGAAGACGTCGTCTTCGATGATGACGGGCGAAGCCTGAACGGGCTCCAGGACGCCGCCGATGCCGACGCCGCCCGAGAGGTGGACGTTCTTGCCGATCTGGGCGCAAGAGCCCACGGTCGCCCAGGTGTCGACCATGGTGCCCGCGCCGACGTAAGCGCCGACGTTCACGTAAGAGGGCATCAGGATCGCGCCCTTCTCGACGAAGCTGCCGTAGCGGGCGACGGCCGGGGGCACGACGCGGACGCCTTCGTCGCCGGTCCAATGTTTGACGGGGATTTTATCGTAGTAGTTGAAGTCGCCCGCGCTCATCACGTCCATCTGTTTCAGGCGGAAGTAGAAAAGGATCGTCTGCTTGATCCACGCGTTGGTGACCCACTCGTTATCGATCTTTTCGCAGACACGGAGCACACCGCGGTTCAGATCCGAGATGACGCTTTCGACGAGGTCTTCGCGTTCGGGCGTGAAGGGATGTCCTTGCGCGAGGTCTTGGACGAGGGCTTCGATTTTCGCTTGGCGGGGATCTTGGGTCATGAACTAACTCCGTGACGCGCGGTTCGCCGCGGTCCATTTGAGGGCTTCGCGAACGGCGGGGACGTGAATCTTCACGACCTCGTTCAGCGCCATGTCTCGTTGAATTTCGTAAGTGAGGGTGGGGACGCCGCGCTCAAGGCCCGCGTAGGTGCCGAGCGAGCCGGGTGTGGGATAGCCGATGTCATCGTCGATCTTGTAGCCCGTGATTTTCGCGAGCACTTCGGCTTCGCCGCGACAGTCACCGTTCGTGTTCAGCACGGGATTCCACGAGTGCAGCGAGATGATGAGATCGGGTTTCACGTTTTCAAGATAGCGCATGATCGCCTGGTTCTCGGGTTCGCTGCCGGCGGCTTTGCCGGGAGAGTAGCGGGGCGCGCGCGCGACGTCGGTCCAATCCTTCGTCGGCATGTTGCGGTTCAGGTCGACGCCGTTCCCGTTGGTGCGGGCCTTGTCGAGAAGACCATCCAGATTCACTGCGGGCACGAGGGTCACGCGGACGTTCGCGGTGAAGCTCTCCAGGAAAGATCCCAGCAGTCCGTGGGCGGCCGCGATGCCTTCGGGTTCGTCGCCGTGAATGCCGCCCAAAAGCAGGACGCGGGCGCCTTTCGTTCCGAAGTCGAAAGCGGGAATGGGGCAGGCGCGCGCGGTTTCACCGAAAATCCAGGTTTTTTGCAGGCTCATGGGATCATGAACTAGCACAGCCGCTTTCGGATTGGCAGCCTCAAACCCAGGTTAGGGAATCGATTTTATGGGGCTGGAGCAAACGCTCGGCCTGCGCTTGGACCGCGGGGTTGAAATCCGTGGTGAGCAGGTGCACTTGCCCCCGCGATCCCGAACCCTTGCCGACGCACGGACGGATCGCCTCCGCGATGGCGGGGCCGGAGTGGATCAGTTCGACGCCCGCGCCCGCGGCTTTTTTGATCGAGGCTTCGAGGATCGGGTAGTGCGTGCAGCCGAGGATGAGCGTGTCGATGTTCTCGCGAAGCAGCGGCTGCACGTAGCGGTAGACGACGAGGTTCGTGATCGGATCGTCGACCCAACCTTCTTCGGCGAGCGGGACCAGCAGCGGGCAGGGGTTCGCGACGAGTTGCGCGTCGGGATCGAGCTCGCGCAGTTTTTTTCCGTAAGCGTCGCTGAGGACGGTCGCGCGCGTGGCCATCAGGCCGATGCGTTTGGTGTTCGTGCGCGCGAGCGCGAGCTTCGCGCCGGGTTCGATGACGGTGAAAAGCGGCACGCCTTTCCAGTCGCGTTCGCGAACTTGGGTGCTCGCCGAATTGCACGCGACAACGAGGGCTTTCAGTTTCACGTGGGTACCGAGGTACTCCATGATCTGCACCGCGTACTCGCGGATCGTCTCGGGAGATTTGCTGCCGTAGGGAAGGCGCGCGGTATCGCCGAGGTAAACGAAGTTCTCTTCGGGATAGGCTTCGATGAGCGATTTTAAAACCGTGAGTCCGCCGAGGCCCGAGTCGAAAACGCCGACGGCGGGAAAGTCTTTCGCGAAGGGAAGTGCGGCGGCGGGCGAGGTCGATCCGAGTGCGGACATCGTGAAGTCTCCTTCTTCGCCGCTGAAAAAACAAAAGGCTGCAGGGGCAGCCTTTTGAGAAAGAGTTCCGAAGAATTCTCTCGAAACCAACAACAACGGCTCGAGGGTCAAAACCTTAGAGCTAATTCAGGTTACGGCGGGGCCCTGGAGGGGTCAACGTCGTCGTCCAAAAATTTGGACAAGGTCACGTTAGGACGTTGGTCGAGGCGCGGTGTCGATGGCCGCCCGAATTTTAAGCGGTTAGCGGCCCAGACCGTGGGCCCGCGATTCGGCCATGCCGCTCGGGCTCATCTCCATGAAGCGGGCATTTTTCGCGATCTCGGAAAGGGCGGTCGCGTTGAGGTATGACATCCCGCTTCTGATCCCGCCGGTCACCTCCAGCACGACGTCCCGGACGTGGCCTTTGATCGCGACCTGATGACTTTCGCCCTCGGGCGCCATGCCCTCCGGAACGCCGCCTCGCCAGCTGACCTGGGCCGCTTTGGAGGCCATGCCACGATATTGTTTCTTTCCGTTTTTGATCTCGCCGGGGGTTTCGAGCGTGCCCGAGAGCATGCTGCCGAGCATGACCGAGCTTGCGCCCGCGGCGAAGGCTTTCACGATGTCGCCGCTCGTGCGCAGGCCTCCGTCGGCGATGATGGGGACTTGGTGTCGGTGACCGACCTCCGCGCAGAGCGCGATCGCCGTCAGCTGCGGGACGCCGCAACCGGTGATGATCCGGGTCGTGCACATCGAGCCGGGGCCGATCCCCACTTTGATGGCCGAGGCGCCGTACGCGATGAGCTCTTCGGTCGCCTCGGGCGTCGCGACGTTCCCGGCGATGATCTCGACGTCGGGGTTTTGGTCTTTGAGCGCTTTCATCGTGTCGAGCATGGCGACCGAGTGGCCGTGGGCGATGTCGATGGTCAGGATTTTCACGCCCGCTTGCAGAAGCAGCCGCGCACGCTCGCGGTCCTCTTCGTTCACGCCGATGGAGGCCGCGATGGTCGCGACGCCCGCGTCTTTGAGCGCTTCGACGAAGCCGACTTGCGCCGCGGGCGAGGCGAAACGGTGCAGGATGCCCAGGCCGCCCAAGCGGTCCATGGCGAGCGCCATCTCGGTTTCGGTGACGGTATCCATATTGGCCGAGATGAGGGGGATGTCGAACGCGTATTTTTTCGTGATCTGCGTGCGCAGCGAAGGGTCGCGGCGGCTGCGGACTTCGGACTTCGCGGGGGTCAGCAGCACGTCGTCGAACGTGAGTCCGCGTCCGCGGTTTTTAATGTCCGTCCACTTGAAGTTGAGTTCCATGCGCGCGCTCCCAGAGTTTGAGGAGCAGCCATTGAAGCAAAATGAAAAGCAGGACGTCAACGCCCGTGAGCCCGATGGCCGTGAGCGGAGAATCGAAGTACGAGCGGCGCTCGTCGAGGCTCGTGAGCGTGAGCGGAAAGATCACCCAGAACAGAATCAAAAGTCCCAAGAGGCGTGGCCAGACGCGGTAGAAGACGCGGCGGCTTTCCTTCAGGGCGTCGCGCCGGCCCTTTTGGTACTCGGCATCGAAGCAGACCACCCACGGCAGGAAGGCGAGCTCAAAAAGCCGCACGATCCCGGGAACGATCAGGAGCAGACTCCACATCATGATGCTCCCGAAAGCGCGGAGCTGTTCGCGAATGAGGTCGCCGCCGTGATCGCGGATGAAGCCGAGGGTCGTACGGTCGGTGGCGGGGGGCGGAAAGGGCCTTGCGCCGTCCGAGACGTCGCCCACGTGAAAGTGCGGCGACTCGGGCCGCTGGTGCCAGCCCGCGAGCACCATGAGCGTGGCCACGATGGGCGTGAGGAGCGAACTCACGAACGACAGCGCCGCGAGCGACCAAACGCGGGCCTGCACGCCCGTATCGCCCATCATCGCGGCATGGGTCGCCCGCAAGATCCATTGGTCAAAGATCTGCGTGACGATGAACCAAACGAAGAGCGCGACGCCCACACGTTTTAAGGTCAAAAAATAAGCGGCTCTTAAGGTCATCGCCGTGGATTCTCGCGGGGGGCGGAATCCCTTGTCAACGCGGGCGTGAGGTGATTGAGTGGAGGATCAGTCGACGCACCTGCCCCGGTGGCGAAATCGGTAGACGCAGCAGACTTAAAATCTGCAGCTTCGGTTAAACGGGCGTGCCGGTTCAAGTCCGGCCCGGGGCACCAAATGTCAAGCTCTGCGAACCAACATTTCTGGTTCGGTTTTCAAATAAAAGTCGATTCGCCCCTAAACCCCTAAAGGGGAAGAGCCAGCCCCTTTCAGGGCCAGCTCTCGCTCAAAATGTTCTTTATCCACGATCCAATGGATTTTCACCGTCTCAGTGCCCACTTCGACTTTATGGATGAACTTTTTAATCATTGAGCTGACCTGAGAAAATGCTGCCACTTTTAACTTTTATCTCCTAGCGTCAATAGACCAAGGGAGAGTCAGATGAAGAAGCGGTTCACGGAAGAACAGATCGTTAAAGCGATCAGCAGACTTCGCAACGGTACGCCAGTAAAAGAGCTCGGTCGCGAACTCGGAGTCACGACGACAACGCTCTATGCGTGGAAGAAAAAGTACAACGACATGTCGGTCAGCGAAGCCAAACGCCTTCGCGAGCTCGAACAGGAGAACGCAAGATTGAAGCGCTTGGTTGCCGATCAAGCACTCAACATTGAAGTCCTGAAGGACATAAACTCAAAAAAGTGGTGAGCCCAAGAGCACGCAAGGAAGCGGCCAGGTACGCAATCACCGAACACGATTTGTCGCAGCGGCAGATCTCACGGTTCTTGGGCATTGCTCGAACGACATTGAGTTATACGCATCGCCCGAAGAACGATGAGTCGATCGAGGCGCGCATGAAGCAGCTCGCATCGAAGCATCGTCGCTGGGGCCTCAGAACATTGCACAACCTCATGTGGCGCGAAGGTCTTGTCGCGAAAAGCAAATCGAAGTCCGAGCGAATTTACAAGAAGCTGAGACTTCAAATCAAAACGCGAAGGCGTCAGAAGCTTCCAAAGGTCGTGCGGGTTCCGTTTGAAAAGGCATCGCGTCCGAATGAGATCTGGTCGTTTGATTTCATTCACGACTACTTCGAGACGAATCGTCGGCTGAAATGTCTCGCGATTGTCGATGATTGCTCAAAACGCTCGCCAGGACTCTTACCTGCGTACTCGATCACGTCGAAAGATCTCACCGAGTTCTTCGACTCGCTACCAAATCTTCCGGTGAAGCTTCGATGCGACAACGGACCAGAAATGAGCTCTCGTGAATTTATGGACTGGGCAATGAGGCGCAACATCGAGATAGAATTTATTGAACCAGGAAAACCGATCCAGAACGCGTTCATCGAATCGTTCAATTCTCGGTTCAGGCACGAATGCCTCAATGGAGAATTGTTCTTTGATCTCGAAGACGCACGGAAGAAGATCGAACACTGGCGACGGATCTACAACGAGAAACGACCACACTCGTCTCTCGGAATGAAGACGCCGGAGGAATTTGAAGAAGAGTTTGAATGATAACCTGACGCTGGACGATAGAAGTAAAAAACGGACGGAAAATTCAGGTCAGCTCAACACTCCTAGCTCAGAAATATCTTTAGGGAACCAAAAAGTGCGCCCGCCAAGACCAACCATGCTGAATTGATCTTCCATCGGATCAAGATGACGGCACTAACCACACCAAGAGCAATGGTTGTTGTATCAACCAAAGCTGCTTTTCCAAGTAGAATGGTGACAGCACCCATAAGGCCAAGAGATGCCGCATTCACGCCATCTAAAAATGCACCCGCCCACGTTGATTTTCTAATTGCCGGAATCAGTCGGCTCGAAATCGCCACAAAAAAGAAGGATGGGAGAAAAATGCCAAGTGTCGCGATGAACGCTCCGCTTACGCCAGAAAGAATGTAGCCGATGAAGGTTGCTGTGGTGAAGACGGGACCTGGAGTAAATTGACCCACTGCTGTTGCATCTAAAAGCTGACTTTGAGTGAGCCAGCCATATTTTTCAACCAGCGTGCCTTGCAAGAACGCAAGAAGAACATATCCACTGCCATAGAGCACTGAGCCAACTTTCAAGAAGAAAAGAAATAGTTTTCCATGGCTAAAAGGAACAAGCATTGGAACTGTCGCCAAAGCGCCGAGTGCCCATGCAGATCGGCGTGAAAATATGCTTACAGCCAATAGGGCACCGATAGTTGGACCGCTTCCTCGCATTTGGACCTTCCGAATGAGAAGAGTCAGAAATCCAAAACCAAGCAAAATCAAAAGCTCCGATTGTCCCAAGAGACTTGCACCCATAGCACAAACCCCTAAGACAGCTAAGAGCTTGGACTTCATTGTTTTACGCGCAAGATTCCAAATGGCTTGAGCAATGATGGCTACAATGACGGGCTTCGTCCCATACAAGAGGCCCTGCACTTCCGGGAGCTTTCCGTAGATAGAATAAGCCCAAGCAACGACCATAACGATGGTCATTGCGGGAAAAATGAAACACACACCAGCTACAATCAATCCCCAAAAGCCTGCGCGTTCTTGTCCAATGTGAATGGCCATCTCTGTAGAGTTCGGACCTGGAATCAAGTTCGTGGCTCCGATGAAATCCAAGAATTGATTTTCGGTGAGCCATTTGCGTTTTCGCACAACCTCTTCTTCCATCATAGCGATATGAGCCGCAGGGCCACCGAAGCCTATGGTTCCGAGTTTAAGAAAAAGAAGTGCGAGTTCTTTAAGGTTTTTTAAAAGATCCTCTTTTTTTAAATCGTGCACGGGTCATCACCTAACAGCAGTTATCTTGTCTGAGTTTACTTATTTTTTGCGACCAATCGCTAAGGTGTCGCTGATAGCGGTCAAATACTTTCCAGTCGATACAATATCGAGATCTTGGACCATCAACCGTGCCTTTAATGAGTCCTATTTCTTTAAGAGCCTTTAGGTGCTGACTCACGGTGGATTGTGCCAGAGGAAGGTCCAATACCAGATCGCCGCAGATGCACTCCTTTTTTTCTGCAAGCAGGGTCAAAATCGCAATCCTTGCGGGATGCGCCAAAGCCTTGGACCATTCGGAAAGTTGGATGTCACGATTCGGAAAATCTTCTGTTCTTGCTAATGCCATAAATTAATCGTATATCGTAATCATACGATTATCAAGGATCACTTATGAATAGACTTTCTTTTTTGGATCGCTACCTAACCTTATGGATTTTTGCGGCTATGACTTTTGGCGTTCTGGTAGGACGCTTTGTGCCTTCGTTTTCATTAATGCTCGAACAGATGAGCGTTGGCTCTACCTCGATACCCATTGCGGTTGGATTGATCCTGATGATGTATCCTCCACTAGCAAAAGTGAAATATGAGGAGCTGCCAAAGGTTTTCTCTAACACGAAAGTGCTTATGCTTTCTCTTGTTCAGAATTGGCTCTTGGGACCAATTCTGATGTTCGCGTTGGCAGTGACATTTTTGAGGGACTACCCGGAATACATGACAGGCCTTATTCTTATCGGAATAGCTCGATGTATTGCAATGGTCATCGTATGGAATGACCTAGCGGGTGGAAGCAGAGAATACTGCGCGGGACTCGTGGCGCTCAATTCACTTTTTCAGATTTTTACTTTTCCTTTCCTGGCTTACTTCTTTCTAACTACGGTTCCCGGTTGGCTTGGAATTGCGGCTGTTGAGGTGAATATCACCATATGGGATGTTGCCGTAGCGGTTCTTATTTATCTGGGGATTCCGTTTTTGGCAGGATTTCTTACGAGAAGAGTTTTGATTGGAGCCAAGGGAAAAAATTGGTTTGAGCAGGAGTTCGTGCCGATAGTTTCCCCTCTCACGCTCGTGTTTTTGCTTTTCACGATTGTAGTCATGTTCTCCCTTAAGGGTGATCGCATTATCGAGCTTCCATTAGATGTTTTGAGAATCGCAGTTCCTTTACTGATCTATTTTGTGTTGATGTTTTTATTCTCCTTCTATATGAGCCGAAAAGCCGGGGCTGACTATGAAAAATCAGCGACACTTTCATTCACCGCTGCGTCTAATAACTTTGAACTAGCAATAGCGGTCGCAGTCGCAACATTTGGAATCCACCACGGAGCTGCTTTTGCAGCGGTGATCGGTCCTCTTGTTGAAGTGCCTGTGCTTATTGGACTTGTTTCCGTTTCACTTTGGATTCGTAAAACTTATTTTTTGAAGGTGGCTTAAAATGAAGATTCTATTTTTATGTGTAGCAAATTCTGCTCGCAGCCAGTTAGCTGAAGGTTTAGCAAAAGCATTATTTGGAAATAACGTGCAGATCGAAAGTGCTGGTTCTGAGCCTTCAGGGAAGGTGCAGCCCTTGGCGGTTGAATCGCTCAAAGAAATTGGCATCGACATCACTCAAAATTGGTCGAAATCTTACGATCAACTCTCACCGAAGTTTTTGGTGGATCTAGATTTTGTCATTACTCTCTGTGCGGAGGAAGTGTGTCCCGCGATGGTCTCTAAGGCGAAAAGAATCCACTGGCCAATAAAAGATCCAGCGAAGGCCCCAGAAAATGAAAAGGCCGAGGCCTTTAGAATTGCTAGGGATGAAATCAAAGAAAAATTGGAGTTATTCGGGCGAGAGCAGAACCTGCTTTGATTTATTTTTGGAGATTTTTTTTCTGCACCGGAAGAAGCATCGGTTTTCCCCAGTTTGAGCTTTGGGCTTCCTTAAGAAGCCTAAGCTGTGCAATGCGAAGCTCTAAAATGACATTAGACAAACGACCACTCGCTACGGCAGTAATCGCTAATCCTAACGCTATCGGAATCAATTTTTCGATGCCCATAGAATTTTCTTCCTTTCTCTTTCAGAAAGGCCAGAAACACAAAATTCCCGCCGTTTAAGATCTTGAAAGTAATTCTGGATCGCCACCGTCGTTTTTCCGTATTTCTCGGCCAGTTGTTTACGGGAATAGCCTTCGACCCACCGCAGTCGCGCCAGCTCCGCGAGATCAAGCCTTGGCTCCCGCCACTGGATCGGGTAGGTTTCTACCTTAACCAGTGGTTCTCCTATCCTCGGATGGCGGGCACCAAGAAAATCGGCGCAGCCGATTTTCATGTCCGTTGATCTGCTTCCGCGCGGGTGCGCGGTGATCGCGACGAACCCGCTCCACGGGTTCGCCGGCCCTTCGGGGCTGCTTCGTCTGCGGACCCGGCATGCCGTTGATACGCGCCATTATCTGCATTTTTCAGAGCTTTGCGAGGTCACCATTTCGAAATGTTTAGCTGTCGTTCAGGCGACCTTCCTACGCGCGACCCAAAGATCATACTCCGCCTGAATTCGTACCCACATCTCCGCCGTCGTGCCGAGCACTCTCTCCAGAATGATGGCGAAGTCGGGGGAGATCGCTCTTTTTCCGTTCACAATTTCATTGATCTTGCGTGGGGAGCATCCGCATCTCTCTGCAAGCTGGGTCTGGTTCACACCCATTTCGGCCATGTAGACTTCATTCAACACCACTCCGGGATGCATGGGCTTGGGATTTTTAATCATAAACACCTCAATGATAATTCTCGATCTTGACGTCAATAAACTCGCCGGCCTTGAACTTGAAAGTGATGCACCAAGGCAGTTTGATCGTGAGGCTCCAATCGTCCTTCCGATTCCCTTGCAGCTTATGCAGCCGAATGTTCGGTGGTTGTCCTTTGATCTTCAAGTCGTTCATATCTGTCGTGCCGTGCATGATAGTCAGTAGGGCTTTGGCGCGAAGCCAAAGCTCCTTGGGGAGTGACTTGGAGGCATCGGTTTCCCCGCTGAAAAATACTTCAGATCGACGTCGCTTCTTTCTTAACAAGCGACTTGTGGGTTTAGTCGAAAATGGATCTGGCTATTCGAAATCCCAAATCGTCGATTTGATAACTCTGCATACTGCGGCGCCGATTCGTGGCAAGGCAGCCTCGCTCGGGGTCGTTCCATCCACCACCACGAAAGACGCGATAAGTTCCATAAACTTCTGGATCGTATAAATCTTCGCACCACTCCCAAACATTGCCTAACATGTCGTACAAACCCCATTCGTTAGGTTTTTTCAAACCCACAGCATGAGGGGTTCCCGAAGAGTTTCCCTCGTACCAACCAATTTCGGAGAGTTCTCCATACCTTGGCTTCTTCGAGCCTGCCTTGCATGCGTACTCCCACTCGGCTTCTGTCGGAAGGCGATATCCATTTGCTGTCTTGTCCAAAATCGACGTCTTTTCGCCGATCTCGTAACAACGTCTGAGTCCCGATTGCTCTGATAGTTTATTGCAAAAATCGATGCAATCCGTCCAGCTCACGCTCTCGACGGGATTTTCTGAGCCCCGAAATACCGATGGGTTTTCCCCCATAACGCGGAAGTAAACATTTTGCGTCACCTGGTACTTCGAGAGAAAAAATGAGGCGAGGTCCGTCGTCCAGATTTTTCCTTTGCGATCATCTCGCATAGAAAGACTGCCCGTCGGAATTTTTACTAATTGATTCTCAATTCTCAACATAAGTATTAGATACTAACTCTATTGCGTCGGCAGACAAGCGGTTCAAAACTCTTCAAGCCCGGCGCACCAGAAAGCAAAGGCATTCCCATCGAAGACTTTATTCCGCCCCGGCCCCCCAAATCTTTTCGTGTCACTCTCGAGCTGAATAAGCGAGCGGCGCGGTTAGACACGATTCTTTTGGCCGCCCTCAGGGAACAAAAAGAGAATCTTGATCTTCGAAATATCACCCGCTCCCAGATCAAAACCCTGTTCACCACGGGTAAGATTTTGATCAAAGGCCAAAAGGCGACCCCGAAATCCGCCATCGCCAAGGGCATCACGTACGTCGATATTTTGGGTTACTAGACGCTGCATTCGAAATGGCGAGCTGGATCTGATTCAGGTCCCCCGGGGCTTTTTCAACGACAAGATTGTCTTTATGTCGATTGCTCTCGCCTTCGGTGCTTGCTTGGGCGTGACTCTGCCGGAATAATTGACGTGGGTTTTTAACCTTCGAAAGGATTCGTATGGCGCACTACGTGGACGGCTTTCTTATTCCGATCAAAAAATCGAAACTCAAAGCTTACAAAAAGATGGCTCAGATCGGGTGCAAGACCTGGATGAAGCATGGGGCTTTGAGCTACTACGAATGTGTCGCCGATGAACACATGGCTTACGGCACGGGCTTCAAAAAGCTGTGCAAGCTCAAGCCGAATGAGACCGTCATTTTCGCCTACATCGTCTACAAGTCGAAAGCGCACCGCAATCAGGTGAACAAGAAGGTCCATAAAGAGTTTAGCGACATGGGCGGAGAGGCGGCCTTCGAAATGCCTTACGACATGAAGCGCTTCTCTTCCGCCGGCTTCAAGGCCTTGGTGAAATCGAAGTAGCGTCTTCACCCAAAGCGGGAGAGCGCCTTGATCATCAGCCGGAATGACGTCTGCGGTTTGTGGATCTGATTGACCGTGCCGGAGAGGAAGAGATTCTTCTCCGGGCAGTGGAACAAAAAGGCGCCGGAAAGACCCGAGTGTCCCACCAGATCCGGAATGCGCGTGAACGGCGGCGTTCGTTTCGCGGAGTTTCTGCAGGATCCGCAGATCTATATGAACAAAGCGCGAGCCGAAGCCGCGAAAACGTCCTCGCCCTGAGCGTTGACGAACCGGGAGGAACGGATGTCCGACTATTTCAGTAAAGACGCTTCGAAAAGTTACGACGAAAGAAATCGCAAGCTGGCGCCGATTGCCGACGGGATGCACTTCCTGATCCGTTTGGCGCTCAAAGAGCTGCCGCCGCGCGCGCGGATTCTGTGCGTCGGTGTCGGGACGGGCGCCGAGATTTTGTCGCTTGCCGAGGCCTATCCCGATTGGACGTTCGTGGGCGTCGATCCCGCGGAAGGCATGCTCGACGTCTGCCGCGAACGCCTGGCGAAAGCCGGTCACGCCGCACGCGTGGAGCTGATTCACGGCTACGTTCAGGATGCGCCCGCCGGGGAAAACTTCGACGCCGCGCTCAGTATCCTCGTCGGTCATTTCGTGAAACGCACCGAGCGCGCCGATTTCTACGGCCAGATGACGAAACGTTTGCGGCCCGGCGGTGTGCTCGTGAACACGGAAATCAGCTTCGATCTCGACTCGCCGGAGGTTTCCTCGATGCTCCCGAACTGGATGCGCGTGCAAGAGATGATGGGTGCCACGCCCGAGTCCCTCGCGCAGGTGCCGCGGCTGCTTCGCGAAGCGCTCACGGTTTTACCGCCCGCCGAGACCGAGAAATTCATCAAAGAATCGGGGATTCCCGTCCCGGTTCGCTTCTTTCAAGCTTTCATGATCTCGGGCTGGTACGGGCAAAAGTCCTAAAGACCGACTCAAGGTCCGTCGCAGGTCAGCGGCAGATAGGTTCCGCGCATCGCGATCCCCACGTAGGGACCGTACTTGATTTCGCCCGCGTCGTCCCAGACGAGGATGCGGGCGTTCGTTTCCTTCGCCGCGCCGATCTTGAAATCGTGACGGAAGGTCACCTTCGCGTTCGCGGGCGCCGCGAACTTCAGCGGGGCCAGGTCGTGCTTTTCGTCCACCATGGCGAGCGCGACGATTTTCGATTCACCATCGGCGGCGACGGGCGCGCGCTGGAGCTCGGATTTTGGAACTTCGACCGTGAACTCGGGGCGGTACTTCGAGCCGCCGTCGTTTTCACACCAGAATACGCCCAGAAGATGCGCGGGGGCCTTCAACGTCCCCAGTAAACCTTTGGCGTCGTAAAGGGCGATCGTGCCCGCGAGCTTCACCGGATAGTTGCGCGCGGTGTAGGGCGTGTCGTCCTGATTCGAGGGGGAATTCGTGCCGTCGACCTGCTCGTTCGGGAAAACGATTTTCAGGCGGTAGTGGTTCGCTTGCTGAGCCACCTCGAGGTACACGGCGCCCAGCGCACCTGCGGGAAGTTCCCCCGGCGTCGCGGTGGTCGTCGTGGGGGCCGCGGCCGAAGCCGGCGCGAGTTCCGTGGCGGGGGGTGCCGCTTTTTTCGTGCAGGCAAAAATGCAGGGCAGAAGCAGGAAAACGAAAAGTTTCTTCATCCGGACATTGAAGAGGACTCTCCGTTCGGAGTCAATTTCCGTATGGGCGCAACCTCAATTCGCGGGAACTTCGACGAGGCCGTTGTAGAACAGAGGTTTCGTGCCGACACGCCACTTGCGTCCCCCGTTCGAGGTGGTGGCTTTGAAGATCAGCTCTTGGCCGCGTTTCATGTCGCGCTCCAGTGTCTTCTCGGAAGAGGTGAAGCTCGCGTCTTGCGTGAGCCAGGCTTCGCCGATCCCGCGTGCGTTCACCCAGATATGCGAAAGCGTCGCGCGCGGATGGACCGAGGGGCGCATGAGCGGTTCGCCGATGGCCCAGGTATCGCCGCCGTCGTCCGAAATGATGAACTCGTACTGTTCGCCCGGTCCGGCCACGCCCCACTCCAGGATGACCCAAACGCGGCG
This sequence comes from Pseudobdellovibrionaceae bacterium, assembly GCA_019637875.1. Lineage (NCBI taxonomy): Bacteria > Pseudomonadati > Bdellovibrionota > Bdellovibrionia > Bdellovibrionales > Pseudobdellovibrionaceae > Pseudobdellovibrionaceae bacterium. The sequence goes on from JAHBUW010000012.1 coordinate 65,863, forward strand.
ATTGTATTCATCTTGCAGAACGTTGGTAACGACGTGGTTGCGAAATCGTTCGCTCAGGTCGAGGAGCGATTTTTCTTTTCCCTTCGTGATTTCGATGACGGGACCGAAACCGTACTGTTCGTCCATCGCGGGATCGTCGCCGGGTTTCGCCTTGATTTGCAAAACGCGAAACGCGCGATCTTTCCATTCGAACTTGCGATCCGTCGTGGGCGTTTGCGAAACGAGCGCGGCGGTGCCCGGGGCCGCGAGCACGGGCTTCAACTGCGCTTCCTTGGTTGCGGCTTGGCCGACGATCGAGAACAGCAAAATGAAAATGGCGAAAAGAGTTTTCATACTCCGCAGGTCTAGCGAACCAGGAACTCCGCGACAAGGTCCAAGATCAGGTCCGGTTTTTCCCGATGCGGAACGTGACCGCAGTCCGTCAAGAGGTGCATTTCCGTGGACCCGGCGGCGCCGTCACGGAGCGTCTCGGGAAAGCGCGCCGAGCCGTACTCGTCTTGATCCCCATGCAGAATTAAAAGGGGCGAGGTCACGTGGGCGAGCGTCGATCGCAAACTCCAGTCGCGAAACTCCGGTGAAAGCCAGACGCCGATCCACGCGTCGAGTACCCAAGCGGTTTTCGGCCCGTGGTATTTTTCAAGTTTCGCGAAGACCTCGGGGCGCGCGAACTTTGTCGCGGCCGCTTCGATGCCCGTGCGGGTGCGGTCTTCCACGAAGGCCTGCGCCGATTCCGAAATCACCGCTTGGCAGCGTGATCCGAAATGTGCGGCCGCCGTGACGGCCATCGCGCCGCCGACGCTATGGCCGAAAAGCGCGAACTCCCGCACGCCAAGCGTGTCGAGAACCCGCGGCAGGTAGATCTCGGCTTCTTCTTCGATGAAACGCGCCGACGGGCGCAAGGGGCGGGCGGAAGACTCGCCGAAGCCCCACCGATCGTAGGCAATCACTGAGCGATCCAGGCGCGCCGCCAGTCGCTCCGGAAAATCCCGCCACGTCGCGATCGCGCCCAGCGAGTCATGAAGCAAAACGAGCGGCGCTCGATCCGCCTCGGACTCCCAAAGACGTGCGATCATCTCGCCTTTCTTTTCCGGAAGGGGAATACGGATCGTTCGGCTCGTCATCATCTCGCTCCTCGGGACTCTCATCTTGATTCACGGGGCGGGAATGTCTAGTCTGAATGCCGATGAATCCACTGAATCCACGCAACGAAACGCTGCTTTTTCAGTTCGACATGACTTGGGCGCTCGCGACTTACCACCTGCCGCGGCTCAACGAGCAAAATATGTTCTGGGAGCCCTCGCCCCATGCGTGGACGATCCGCCAAGGCGCGGACGGACTTTGGCGGCCCGACTTCGCCGAGACGGAGCCGATCCCGCTCCCCACGCCGACGGCGGCGTGGGTGTTATGGCAGATCCGTTGGTGGTGGACGGGGGCGCTTCAGGCGGCGGAAGGAAAACCCTTGCCGGGCGTTCACGAGGTTGAGCCGTTCGGAACGGCCGCGATGGCCGAAAAAGAAATCGCCGCGCTGGCGCAGACGTGGCGACACAAACTGCAAACGGCGGATTTGGACGTCAAGGTCCAGCATCTTTGGGCTGAGCCGACGCCGCTTTGGCAAACGGCCGCGTGGCTGAACGCCGAGCTCATGAAGAACGTTTCCGAAGTCGGAAACCTGATCACGCTTTTCGAAGCGCGTTAGTTGTAGCGTCGCGGGGGTGCGCGACGGTCTTCGCAGCTTGCGGGCAGCGAACGGACGCTGGCGCGGCAGCGGGCGGCCTCTTCGTCACCGCGGTGTTCGCGAACCTGTTCGCAGAAGTCGCGGCGGGCTTCGATCTTGCGACGAAGATCGTCGCAGTCGACGGTCGGATTGTATTTCGCGAAGACGGGAAGAGTGGTCAGAACCAGGAGTGAAGTCCAAAGAAGTGCGCGCATAAGTCCCTCCAGGGCCGCTTCTAACCCTTTCTGCGAGCGGCTCACAAGGCTTTTGAAAACTCGAAACGTTGACAGAGGCGAATCTTAATTCGTGGCGAAATACCCCATGGGATTTTTCCATGCTCTTTCCATTTCAACGCGATAATCTGCGCCGATGACTCCCTTTCTCTTTGTGTTCGCGCTCTTCGGTTTGGATTTGGCTCAGGCTCAGGATTGGCGCACGGCCGATCGCTCGAGCGCGGGCCTCGCGCCCCGTCCCCAAGACGAGAAGCGCGCCGTCGTGCAAATGTACGCCGCCCGCGTGATCGGGTGGAAGGGCACTTTCGGCGTTCATTCCTGGATCGCGGTGAAGGAAAAGGACGCGACCTTCTACGAACGGCTGGAGGTGATCGGTTACCGCGCACGCCGGGGGCTGGAGGTCGTCGTCGTGCACCAGGCCGAACCCGATGGGCGTTGGTTCGGCGCCGAACCCGAGCTGCTGCGCGATTTGCGTGGCGCTTCCGCCGAGCGCGCCATTCCGAAAATCAAGGCGGCCGCCGCGAGCTATCCTTACCCGAAAGAGTACCGCGTTTGGCCCGGCCCGAACTCCAACAGCTTCGTGTCGCATATCCTGCGGCAAGTGCCCGAGATCGGCGTGGAGCTGCCCGCGAACGCGGTGGGGAAAGACTGGATCGGGCGGGGCGCGCCGTTCGGGCTCAGCGAAACGCGGACGGGGATTCAATTTTCACTTTTCGGGCTCTTGGGACTGACGCTGGGGCTTGGTGAAGGGATCGAGTTCAATTTCTTGGGCGCGACGTTCGGCATCGACTTTCTTCGCCCCGCCTTGAAGCTCCCGATGGTGGGACGCGTGGGGATGCAGGACAAACCGATTTTTGCCGACGATGACGAAACCCCGCTCGATCAGTCCGAGACCCAACCCCTGGTCATCGAGCGTGAGCCGAAACCCTAGCGCGAGTCCAAACGGTCCCACACCTTGCCGAGCCACGAGAGCTGCGCGGGGTCTTTCGTGACGACCCGAATCGTCTGCGTGCAGGTGTAGGGACAGCCCGACACTTTCAAGGGCACGAGCTGCGCGCTGGCGATGAAGTAATCGGGAAGGTAGGCGAGCGCGAGTCCGCGGTCGACCAAGTTCTCCATGAGCTTCAGGCCGCAGACCTTGTACTTGATCTGGCGTGGGAATTTGTCGTCGCGCCAACCGTCGATCGACGAGGCTTTCGCGATTTTTCCCAGGATCGCCGAGTCGGGCGCGACGAAGGGATGTTTAAGCAATTCCTCGACGGGGACGGCGCGGCTGCCGTACTTTTTCACCAACGGGTGGCTTTTACCCGCGCAGGTCAAGAACTCAACCCGGCTCAAAGTTTTCGCCACCAGATCTTGCGGCGGTTCCTGTGTGATGAGGGCCAGATGCGCTTCTCCGGTCCGTACCTGCTCGAGCGCTTGGTTTTCACTGCGGATCAGGAACTGAAGCTTCGCGGACGGGAAAAGCGCGTTGATCTCGCCCGCGATGTCCAGTCCCGCCGAGGTTTGCAGGATCTCCTCCGACGAGATGTAGACGTTCAAGCTTCCGCGTTCGCGACCGCGTAGCTCAAGGCGGGCGTCCTCTTCGAGCTGGAGAATGTGCGCGGCTTTACGGCGTAAAAGCTCGCCTTCGGGGGTCAGTCGGATCCCGCGACCGGATTTGAAGAAAAGCGGGGTTTGCAGCTCATCTTCCAGGCGCGCGATGGCTTTCGAGAGCGATCCGGGGGAAACATGGATTTCCGTAGCGGCACGATTCAGGTTTTCTCGTTGGGCGACCGCCAGAAAATAGCGCAGTTCGAAGATTTCCATGGACGAAACGGTTAGTCCGAAATCGTTTCGGCGTCTACCGCTTTTGTCCCGAATTTCCCCATTGTTTACGGGGTTGCTTAAGGTTCCCTAAATGACTACGCTTTTTCCATATTCCGTTCTGTGATGAGGGGTCCCCGCGAATGCCCGAAGCCACGATTCTCAAGTACGAGCGCGAGCGTATGCTCTTATCACCCGCCGTGGTGTTCGTGCTGTGCTCTTTGTTCACCGTGCTTGCATGGTTCGTGGCCTCGCTTTTGTCCACGGCGGAAAATAGCGCGCGTTTTGATCGCTCGGCTTTGTCGCTTCACTACGCTTTTAAAAACCGGATGAACGTGTACACGAATGCCCTCGTCTACACCCGCAACCTTTTCCAATTGAAGCCGGATTTATCCGCGGATGAGTTTCGCCAGTTCGTTCGCGGAATGAATCTGAAGGCGGAATATCCCGGCATCACGGTGATGGGCTACGTGCGGCGCTATTCCCGCGCCCAGCTTCTGCAGACCTTGCCGCGGCTACCGGAAAACGCGCGTGCGGTCCTCGATGTCGCGAAGGATGACTACGACGTCGTCGTCTATGCCGAAAGTTTGGTCGAGCAGGCTGGAAATGCCCTCGGCATGGATTTGTCGACCAGCTTACCACGTTACGAGGCGATGAACCGCGCGGCGACGCTCGGTCTTCCGGTGGCGACGGACAAAGTGACCCGGATTTCCGTGCCGGAATCCGCGGACGCCGGCGCGATCTTTTTGGTTTTTTCCCCGCACTACCGACAAGGCGTGAAGCTCGACACTCCCGAAGAGCGCCGCGAGGCCCTGATCGGTTTTGTTTACGCCGGGTTTCGCGCCCCCGTCCTGTTCGGGAATCTGGCGCAGGACGCGAAGATGCAAGATTCGAAACTCATTTTGCGCGTTTATGACGGCGCCGAGATGAGGCCGGAAGAGCTCGTATACGCCAAAGGGGATTTGCAGGACGCGGGCGAGTTTCGCACCACGATCAAGCTGCGCGCGGCCGAACACGACTGGGCCATTGATTTCATGGGCACGAAAGACTTCGCGCCCCCGTACTCGCGATATCTGCCGTTGATGGTCCTTTTTATGGGCATCGTCCTGACTTTCGCGGTCACGCTGTGGGCGCGTAAAGGTCAGCGTTTCGCCGCGAAACTTCAAGAGGACATCGAGATCCGGCACCTGACCGAAGCGCAGCTGCAGGAAGAAAAGCGCATCGTCGAGCTGACGTCGACCATCGGCACGACCCTCAAAGCCGAGCAAGATCTCGAGTCGATCGTGCAGATGGTGACGGACGTCGCGACGGATTTGACGGGCGCGAAATTTGGCGCGTTTTTCTACAATCTGCTGGACGCCAAAGGCGACACGATGACCCTGTACGTCCTGTCGGGCGCGAAGATTTCGGACTTCGCGCGGTTCGGAATGCCCCGTAATACGGAGGTGTTCCGAACGTCGTTCGAGGGCCGCGGCATGATGCGCGTGCATGATATCACGAAAGATCCGCGCTACGGCCGCAACGCCCCTTTACACGGAATGCCCGAGGGGCATCTTCCCGTGCGCAGCTATTTGTCCGCGCCGGTCATGTCGAAAAACGGGAAGGTGTTGGGAAGCCTGCTGTTCGGTCACCCCGAAGCCGGCGTCTTCACCGCGCGTTCCGAAGCGATTCTGAAATCGCTGGCCATTCAGGCGGGAATCGCGATGGACAACGCGAACCTCTATCGCGAGCTGACCCTCGCCCGCGCGCAAGCGGATTCGGCCAATCGCGCGAAGTCACTTTTCTTGGCGAACGTCAGTCACGAGATCCGCACCCCGCTCGGAATCATGCTGGGCTTCGCGGAATTGACCTCCGAACACAAAACCGATCCCGCGCGCGTGGACGAGAACATGAAGAAGATCTTGCGCAACGGACGCGAACTTACGCGCATCATCGGCGAGGTTCTGGACCTTTCCAAAATCGAAGCGAACGCGCTTTTGATCGAGAACTCGGCGATTCCGTTGATGCCGTTTTTGACCGAGATGCGCAACGAGTGGGGGCTCCTGATCCAGGCGAAGAAGCTTGGCTTCGAGTTCGAGATCGAAGGTGTGCTGCCCGCCGAAATCCGCACGGATTCGACCCGTTTGACGCAGATTCTGACGAATCTTTTGAACAACGCTTTGAAGTTCACCGAAAGCGGCGCCATTCGCGTGCGCGTTTCGGTGGCCGAGTCGCAGATTGACTTCGAAATCGAGGATACGGGGCTCGGGATTTCGCCAGAGAACCAGCAGCAGCTCTTCAAAACCTTTTCGCAGGGGGATTCGTCGATCACCCGTCGCTTTGGCGGCAGCGGGTTGGGCCTTGCGCTGTCGAAGCAGCTCGCGATCGCGTTGGGCGGAGACCTGCGTTTGGGGCGCAGTCAGCTGGGCCAGGGTAGCCTCTTCATCCTGACCTTGCCGATCCGGCAAGAGGCGGGAGTTGCGATCGACGTCGTGGGTTCGCGTCCCGGCGTGACCGCGACGGACTTGACTGGGATCAAGGTTTTGCTGGTGGAAGATTCCATCGATAACCAGCAGCTCATCAGCACCTTCTTGGAAAAAGCGAATGCGACCGTGGTCACCGCCGACAACGGCGAAGAGGGCGTCACGGAAGCTTTGCGGACGCACTACGACGTCGTGCTGATGGACATCCAAATGCCGGTGCTCGATGGCTACGGCGCTTACGAAAAACTTCGCGGCGCGGGTTACGATCGCCCGGTGATCGCGTTGACCGCGCACGCGCTCATCGAAGAAAAAGACAAAGCCTTCAGCATGGGTTTTTACGACTATTTGACGAAGCCCGTGAATCGCAAAGCGCTCATCATCGCCATCGGCCAAGCGGCTTTCTTTGGCGGTCGCGGCGCCGACGCCAATCCTTAAGCCCGGATGAGTCGGGCCACGCGCTGACCGCTCATGAAGGCGCCATGCATGGTGCCGCGGGCGGAGCCGGTCTGGGTGGCCTCGCCGGCGAAGAAAATCGTCTCCGCGAGCGGTTTCCCGAAGGCCTTCGCGCCTTGCTGGCCTCCCACGCCGACGTAGCTGTACGCGCCCCGCGCGAACTCGTCACGGCTCCAGTCATGGTGGTGAACCGAGACGATCCTTTCGCGAAGTTCGACTTTCGAGAGCCCACTCCACGCGGTGAGTGTCGTGACCGCGGCGTCGACGAGTTCCGTTTCGCTCCAGGCGCTCATGGCCTCGGCGCGGGGGCCACCTTGCCAAGCCACCAGCAGCGGCGTGCGCCGCGGATGTTGGGTCCACCAGGTCGGAAAGTTGAACTCCGGACCCAAATGGACGAAGGAGACGGGGAGGTCCGCGCCCAGGTTTTCCCAGAATCTTTCCCGCATACGAAAGACGAGCTTTTGCACGTGGCCCACCTCGAGATGTCGCCAACGGCGACTCAGCTCCGAGGGGGCCGGGGACCAGACGAGGTCCGTGCCGTTTTTCAAAACGCCTAAGGGCAGGGTGCAGACCAGTTTTTTTGCGTGAAAGGTGCGCGTCCCTCCAGCGGCGTCCGTGACCTCCACGGTGACCCGACCGGGGCGCCACTCGATGCGGCGGGCCCGCGTATTGAGTCGGAGTTTTCCCTTCGCGATCAACTCCCGCGCCATCGCGTCGAGAAGCGGCCCATACCCGCACCGGGGACGAAAGTTCGCGACGCCTTCCAAGTCGGGGTCGTCGGTTTCCTCCGTGTCCATGAGTCCCCGTACGCTCAAACGTTCCAGGTTCGCCGCATGAAATCCTTCGACGAAACTTTGAAAAAGCGCGCGTTGATCCACCGTGAATGAATTCGGGACCTTCTTCCGCGCCGAGCGAAGAGGTCGCGGTCGGATGCGTCCGCGCGCGACCGCCGACGCGATCCCTCGCCTCCAGCACGAGCACGCTTAAATCCGAGGTCTGGAGTTCGCGCGCGCAGGCCAGGCCCGCGGCTCCCGCGCCCAAGATCAAGACATCAAGAGTGGAATTTTGAACCATGACTCACCTCGGATGAGTCCTTTGCAAACTCAATTCCGGTCGAGAAAGGCGATGGTCTTCGCGGTTAAATCGTCCGCGATGGCCGGAACTTCGTTGTGAAGCTCGTGATAGCCCTCGGAGTAGCGGATCAGCTCGAAGTGGCGCGCGTTTTTCTTCAAGAGCGTTTGGCTTTTCACGGCGTCCACGTAGGTGTCGTGCTCGCCGCCCAGAAAGACCAGGCCCTTGATCGCGGGATCGACCTTCCAACCGGGGGCTTGACGGTAAGCGGTCGAGAGCAGGTTCGTCGCGAACTCTTTCACCATGAACGGGGAGTTCGGCTTAATGGGGTCGAAATGAGGATCCTTGCCGTCGGGATAGCGATTGGAGGTGAGCGTGCGCAGCGTGATGATCTGATCGACCTGCAGGCTCTTCAGCAGGCAACGCGGAATCGAGGGGCCCGCGATTTCGCCCGCGCACGGATTCGGCGCGAGGCCCGGCGCGATCAAGATGACGGCTTGCGCCCACTTCTCGCTCGCCATGCGGTAGGCGGCGAGGCCTCCGGTCGACCAGCCGATCACGCGGATCGGGGATTTGGAGCAGTCGCGACCGTAAACGGGGTCGGGCGTTTCGGAGTAACGTTTCCAGACGAACTTCGCCTGCTGGTCGATTTCGAAATCGCGTTCGGTGACGAAGGGATCGCCGCCCGCGACGATGCGGGTCTTGGCCATGTCGCCGTCCGAGCCGCCCTGACCGAGATAGTCGAACATCAACACGCGGTAGCCGGCGCGGTTGAGCGCACCGAAATAGAAATCGTGATTGCGAATCGAGTCGCCCAAGCCCGGCAAGTAAAGAACGCAGCCCTTGAAGGTCGTATCTTTCGCTTCCAGCTGGTAGCCCATGCGCTGCGCGAAGGGGAGTTTACCGATCTTCTGTTTTTCGAGAAAAAGCGGCGACTGGCTGAGCGCGGTTTCGATCAGCTCGGCGCCTTTCCCCGCGGCCGTCTGGGCGACCGTACGGGCGGGCTTCGCCGCTCCCGTGGTGGACGTTTTTGCCGGGCTTCCCGGCGCCGTTTTCGGTGGGTGAGCGCAGCCCAAAAAAAGGAAAGAGAGAAGGAGGAGTCCGCGTGCCATCAGCTGTGGATTCTTGCGCGAGGACGCCCGCAACGCGAAGTCATTTTTGTGTGGCGGGGCCAAGCATCATGAGTCGGACCGATCACGAATTCGTGAATTTCCGGCGCGAAGACAGATCAAGACAGATAACGACGGTCGAACCAAAACGAGCCGAAGGGAATGGAACTCGTGATCAGCGCGAGGAGGGTCTTCTTCGTCCCCCACTTCTCTTCGAAGGCGAGGGTCAGTGCCGTATAAATGAACATCAAAAACAGCACACCGTGAATCGAGCCCATCAGGGTCACCATCGAGCGGTCTCCGGTGAGTGCCCGATAAGGCATCGCGCCCAGCAGCAGAAGCAGCAGCGAGCTGCCCTCAGCCCAGGTCAGCCAGCGGAAGTAGCGGTGCGGGCTGAAACTCATGACAGCCCCCGAATCCACGCACGCCCCACGTCCATCCAAGGCCACGGAATCGCGCTCAGGACAATCACGAGCGTGAGCGCGATGGTCACCGCGAGTTTTTTGAAGCGCGCCGCGCCCTCGAGGCGACGGGCTTTCGCTTTCATCATGTGGAAGACGCCGATCGCGACGAACATCGTGAGGGGGTGACGGAGGCTCCAGAAGAACACGAACGGATTTTCCAGACTTCCCACGGGATCTTGGAAAAAGGCTTTCGTCCATGGACTCATGCCCGCCCACAACGTGAGGCCGAACAGGAACTGGTATCCGAAACTTTGATCAAACGCCCAAAGCAGATGCTGGTCGCCGCCGTTCCAGGGGCGATTCGCGCGCGCCGCGAGCGAATAACGAACGACCAGATAAAGCCCCGCGAACAGCACCACCCAACGCACCCACGAGTGAATGAAAAGAAGCGGCTCGTACATCACGCGCCTCCGATCAGGACGAGGTGACGTTCGACATCGAGGACCGGCGATTTCAAAATTTCGATGCGCGTCTTCACGTCTTTCGCGATCTTGCGCGCGTCGCGCAGCTCTTCTTCGATTTTTTCCAGACGTCCCTTCAGCAGGAAGTAACGTCCGCCCTGAACGGCGTGCGCGCGGCTGAGTTGCAAGATGACGTCGATGGGTTTGAAAGCACGCGCGGTTACGAGGTCGATCTCGGGCAGGCGTGGGGGAATATCGGCGTTCACTTTCAGGTTGGGGGCGATCGCCGTCGCCCGACGCAAAAACTCCTGCTTCAGTTTGGACTTTTCGAAAAGCTCGAAACGCACGTCGGGAAATTGAATTGCGTAAAGGACTCCGGGCAGTCCGCCGCCCGAGCCGAAATCGGCGACCGCTTTCACGTCTGTCGGAAAATGCCGCAGGGGCAGCAGGCAATCGATCACGTGATTGTCGATCAGATCGTCGAAAGTCATCTTGCGGCTGATCAGATTCAGCTCTTCGTTCGCCGACCACAAAAGATCGAGGTAGCTCTGAAGCTGCGGCAGGGCCGCTTCGCGAAACCCCAATTGCAAAAGAATTGGGCGTCGTTGTTCAAGGGTCGTGGACATGGGACTTTTCTAAGTCGGCGCGGATCGAAAATCTAGCGATTTCCGAGGTGACGGCGCGACCGCGCGAGACTGCCGAGGCCCCGGTGATCGAGTGTGGAGTGTCTTTCGGGGTCCATCTCAAAATCGCGGCATTCGGTGTGGGCGAGCACGCCGGGTTTCACGACGACTTCCGCCAGGGTCACGAAAGGGGCCTGCGCTTCAGGCCAACGCCAATCCAGATTTTCGACCCACTCGCGCGGGGCGTGTTTGCGACCATCGGTCGTCGTCATGGTCGCCGCCTCGAGGACTTGTCCTTCCAGCCAGAAGCAGGCGGGGACGCTATCTTCCGTGAGGTGCCGACGCAGTTCCCGCGCGCGGGCGCCCGGGGCGTCTCCGGGCGCGAGGGCGGGGTTCCAGGCACAAGGCCGCAGACGGTAACGGACGGCCTCCATGGGGCCGAGGCGGTAGGGGTGTTCGCCGTAGTAGCTCAGCTTCTGGTAAGCGGCGGGGGGCGCGGGAATCGCGGCGCGCTCGGGTCCCAGGCGGAGGACCTCTTCGATGCCGAAGGTGCGCCCGGTACTCCAGAATCCTTCGATCTCTTTTTGCCGGCGGATCGCGAGTTCGACGACATCTTTCGCGCCGACCTCTGAATCCGTCGAGAACCGAAAATCCAAACGGGTGTCGGGCGTCGGTGAGTCGGGTCCGGTCATCACGGCGATTTCGGCCGTGAGCTTCGGACCGAAATCTTGAAAGCGCAGTAAAGCGGGGGCTTTTTGTTTGCGGCTGAAAAATCCTTGGCGCAGGCGGGGCGGCAGCTCTTCGCTCACGCGAAATTCCACCCGCGCGCAGACGACCTGGGCGGGGTCGGTTTTGGGGCTCAGGCGTTTGAGAGTGGCGCGGGCGAGGTCCTCGCGGGGAAGGACCCGTTCAAAGACCGGATGCAGGGAGGCCCCCGCCGGAAGCGTGAAGAGCAAAAACAAGAGAAACGCGCGCATGGCATCCCTTAGGATGCGCGGCGCTTGCGGTCAATCCTAACGACCGAAGAGCAGGCTTTGGAAGACGGGAACCATCAGCTGAATGAGCTGCTCGCGGTCGCCGTTCACCAGGCTGGGGTAGCAGGCGACGTGACGGCCGGTCGAGAGCCCTCCCAGAACCGCCAAGACGAGCTCCACGCGGGTTTCGGCATCGGGCGAGTTCAGGCGCGCGACCATCGGCACCACGAGACGCTCGCGGAGCGTTTCGCGGATAATGGGGCCGGCCACTTCACTGGGGGCCGAGCGGTGCAGGATCAGCATCGAACGTTGATCGATTTCCGTTTCATTCCCCAGGATCAGACGGGTGAGAACTTCCGGATATTGGGCGAGTTCAATGCCCGCCAAGGAGTCGATGTGAATGTGTGTTTTGATAACTTCGCGAAACAAACCTTCTTTGGAGCCGAAGTAACGGATGATGAGCGCGGGGTCGATCTTCGCTTCTTGCGCGATCTCGCGCAGGCCCACTTCGTCGTAGGACTTTTGCGCGAGCGCCGCCTGGGCGGCCCAAAGGATGGCTTTTTTCGACGCTTCGGAGTTGCGCGGCCGGGTGGCTTTCGCGGTGTCGGAAGTCGAATTTTCGGAGCCCGCGTTTGCGGACGGATCGGAATTTTCGGTCATAAAACTGAACCCCTCAGCGCTTGTGAGACTGGCACGAGGAGACTGTCGATTACAAGAACAGCTTCGAAAAAAACACCGGGTCTCTCTCGAAGTGGCACCAGTTCTCGGCGTCCACAAGCATTGAGATCATCCTAGCGCTCACTTCGTCCCTCTCGCAACTGGCACCGATCTTGGAGAAGGGCTCTTCATATTTGGTGGGGTTTACGAAATCTAAGGGGCAATTTGGGAGGTCCTTGATGTCAATCTTTGGAAAAAAGGCCGCAGTGGCCTTGCTCATCCTCGCTTCGAGCGGGATGGCAACAGCTGATGAAAACGTGGAAATGAGCCTGACCACGACCTGCAACTGCTATCAGGTGGGAAATAGGGCGGGATATTTGGGTGAGGTTTTCGCGGCCGCCGTGGTCGAAGTTCCTCGCTCGTCGGTGATGGGAAAGACGGAAGAGCAATTGCGCGAAGATCTGACCGCACGTCAGTACCTCGCTCTGCAAGACGCCGCGAGAAGCGCGTGCAGCCTGCAAGCGTCGCGTAACCTTTCGCAGCGTCGCATGGGCAGCGGCTCGGGCGCAGGCGACATGCACTTGTCGCCGATGGAAAGCACACGCGTGCACTGCTCGGCCGACATCCGGATTCGTCTGTCGCGCCGTTAGTAGTTAGTAATTGCAACCCAGGGCCGTGAGGGCCCGGGCGAGCTGGGGATCCTCTCCCGACTCGGAAGAAAGACGGGCCTGTACGCAGGCCGTCAGTTTTTGGAGCGCCTGAGGGCGTGGGGTAACCCACTTCTCGGGCGTTTTCTTTTCCAGGCGCAGCGCTTTGGGAAACAGATCAAATTCACGGGGCACCCACTCGTCGTCGCCAGGGGCGGCGTCGACCGCGAGATCCGGAAAGATCCCTTCACCTTGGTTCGTGCGTCCGTTCGGCTGGTAGAAGAGTTGAACGGTGCGCGCTTCGACGGCTTCGCCGGGGGCTTCTGTGAAGGCGTTGAAGTCTTGGAGCGAGCCTTTGCCGAAGCTACGTTTGCCGACGACCCAGCCGGCGCCAAGATCTTGGACCGCGCCGGCCAGAAGCTCGGACGCGGAGGCGGAGGCCTCGTTGATCAAGACGACGAGGCCGCCCGTGTAGCGACGTTCGCCGGACGTGCGGTAGACCGTTTCCGCCGAGGTCGCGCCGGGCGCTTTCGCACGCACCGCCACCTGATCGGGTCCCGTGAAGAGCGACAGGATGCAGATCGCCTGATCGATGAAGCCGCCCGGATTGTCGCGTAGATCCAGCACGAAGTTCTTCGCGCCGTCCTCTTGCAAGTCATGCAATTGCAGATCGACTTCCGTGCAGAGTGAGAGATTCTGATCGCCGGTCGCGGCGAAGCGCTCGATGCGCACGACGCCCGTCGCGCTGGCGGGCAAGAAACGGCTTTCGATGTTTTTCATGCGGAAGGGCCGACGCGTGACTTTGAAGATGAGCGGTTGTCCCGCGCGTTCGATTTTCAATGTGACGACGGAACCTTCGGGGCCGCGCAGGCGTTTCACGACCTCTTCCGAGGACAGATCGAAGCCGATCTTTTGACCGTCGATCTCAAGTAAAAGGTCGCGGTCTTTCAGGCCCGCTTGGGCGCCGCCGCCACTCGCGATCACGCGCTGAAAGCGGTAGGCGCGGTTCGCGGGGTGCAAGGTCACGCCGACGCCGATGAGGCCCGGATCGTTCGAACCTTGGAACTCTTCGAAGTCCTGATGGGTCATCAAAAAGGCGTGGGCGTCGCGCGACTTCAGCTGACCGTCCAGCGCGGCCAGCACGATTTTGGACTCGGGCGTTCCGGTGGGCACGAGGGCCGCGACGCCGCGGATTTCCGCGCGGTAGTCGAAGGGGGGCGTTTTGCCGATGAGCGCTTTCACGCCCTCTTCCAGCGCTTGAAGTTTGCGGTCGCGGAGCTGGAGGGCCTCTTGATAGGTCGCGGGTTGAAGGCGCGTGATTTCGCGCGCGAGTTTCACGGGGCCGTAATCTTTCAGCAGCTCGTAGCGCGCCGACATTTCGGCTTCGCCGATGAGTTCACGACCATCGGGTACGAGTTTCAGGGCCGAGTTCAGGCCTTCCGCGCAGGTCATGGCGAGCTCGAAGTTGAACTCAAAACACTTCACGGGTTTGAAGTAGGTCTCGATGATGGTGAAGTTCAAACCGGGGTTGGGATCTTTCGCGGCGAGGTCCGCGAACACGGGATGCTGACAGGACGTGAACAGAAGGAGGACGACTTGAACCCAGAATTTCATGGCTCCGGGATCTAGCACAAAGGGCTTCGTGACGGGGAGGGGGCCCTCACCGCCATGTGCTTATTTCATGAGCGGAGAGGGGGCGAATCCCCTAGGTCCGCTTTAAAGCCTCGGCGATTTCGAGGGCCGCGTAGGTGAAGATGATCTCGGCGCCCGCCCGGCGGATCGAAATCAGCGACTCCATCATGATACGGGGGGCGTTGATCCAGCCCTTTTCGCCGCCGGCTTTGATCATCGCGTACTCGCCGCTGACCTGGTAGGCCGCGATGGGTAGATCCGAGGCCTCGCGCAGCTCGCGGATCACGTCCAGATAAGCGAGCGCGGGTTTCACCATCAGAATATCCGCGCCTTCGGCCGCATCCAAACGGGCTTCGCGGCGAGCCTCGCGGCGGTTGCGCGCGTCCATCTGGTAGGTCTTCTTGTCGCCGAAGCTCGGCGCCGACGAGAGCGCGTCGCGGAACGGACCGTAGAACGACGAGGCGTACTTCGCGCAGTAAGACAGGATGCCGACGTTCGTGAAACCCTTCTCGTCGAGTGCTGAGCGGATCGCGCCGATGCGGCCGTCCATCATGTCCGAGGGACAGACGAAGTCCGCGCCCGCTTCGGCGAGCGTGAGGGCCTGCTTCACCAGGACCGCGACGGTTTCGTCGTTCACGATCTGGCCGTCTTTGACGAGGCCGTCGTGTCCGTGGCTGGTGTAAGGGTCGAGCGCGACGTCGCAGAAGATCACGAGATCGGGGTATTCCTTCTTCAGCACGCGCACCGTTTCGGCGCACAGACCCTTCGGGTTGTAGGCCTGGCTGCCGCCGTCGTCTTTGAGCTTTTCGTCGATGACGGGGAAAAGGGCGATCCCCGGAATGCCGAGGTCGACCAGCCGGTCGCAGGTTTCAAACAAGGACTCGCGGCCCTCGCGGAAGATGCCGGGCATGGAGGGGATCGGAATACGCGCCTTCGGATCTTCGACGATGAAGACGGGAAGGACCAGGTTGCGCGCACCGAGGTCGGTCTCGTGGACCATCCGACGGATATTTTCAGTGCGTCGATTTCTGCGTGGCCGCTCGTTCATTTTCAGCATGCTGCAAGTCCTCCAGTTCGATCTCGACCTGTTCTTCGATTCGGTTCAATAAGTAGTTGTGCACTTTTTGGGTCCACTGCGCGTCCGCGTTCAGGCACGGGATGCGGTCGAAGACCTCTCCGCCCAGCGCGAGGAATTTTTCGCGCAGGCCCATGTCGAGCTCCTCGAGCGTCTCCAGGCAGTCCACCGCGAAACCGGGCGCGAGCACCATCAGCTTCTTCACGCCTTTTTGCGCCAGCGCGGTGATCGTGGGATCCGTCGCGGGCGTCAGCCAGGGTTCGCGCGTGAGTTTCGACTGGAAGGTCACGTGCACGGGCACGTTCCGCCACTCGGGGAAACGGGCTTTCAATTTGCGCTCCAGCGCGCGCGAGGTTTCGTAGCACTGGCCGCGGTAACAGAGTTCATGCTGCAAGATCTTACACTCCGGCGTCTTCACGCAATTCTCGCAGCGCGGATGCATTTTCGTCACGTGCCGGACCGGAATCGAATGGTAACTGAAAACGATGGCGTCGGGTTGCTCGAGCTTGCGATGTTCGGCGACCGAGTCCACGAGCGCGTCGATGTAGAAATCCAGATGGTAGTAATGCTGGACGAGCTTGACGCCCCGAAACGGCGAGCGGCGCAGTTTCTCTTTCAAGTTTTCGAAGCTCGTCAGCGTCGAGCTTTCCGCGTACTGCGGGTACATGGGCATGACCATGATGCGCTCGACCTTCTGTTTGCGCAGTTCCAAAAGCGCCTTCATCAGATCGGGTTCGCCGTAACGAAACGCCCAGACGATGGGAAGGTCCATCTGGCGGGTCAACGGCCCCTCTTGAAAATCCATCTTCAGATTTTTGACGAAGTCTTCGGTCAGGTATTTGAGCGGGCTTCCGCGCGAGGTCCAGATTTTCTTGTAAAGCGCGCCCGATTTCGGGGCGCGAAACGGCGCGATGATTCCGTACACGAGGAGCGCGCGGAAAAGCCACGGGCGGTCGATGACGAAGGGATCCATCAAGAACTCGATCAAGTAATTGCGGACATCTTTGGTTTCGGTGGTGCGCGGGGTCCCCAGATTGAGGATCAGTAGGCCCCAGCGGCTGGTTTGCAGGCTCATCGGTTTTTTCCTTCGAACTGGTCGTCGACCCATTCGGTGATTCGGGTCAGCCCGATCCCCGCGACGTAGTTACCGACCAGACGGATCTTGCCCCAGTCCTTCTGGAACTCCGGCTGCACTTGGGCGAGCGCGAAGTCGTAGCGGGGAAGGCCCGCGGGCCATCTTTGGATTTCGACGTGCAGGGCGGGCAGGGCGCGGCCCGTATCGCGGGCGCGGGTCTCCTCGATCAGCTCGCGGATTTTCGCGTCCGGGGCCTGGGCGAGGTTTTCGCCCTTCATGATGTAAGTTTCCGAGCGGTGGGCTTCGCTGCGGCCTTTGAAGATGCGGTCGTTGAAGAGGACGCCCAAGACTTCGCCGCCGAGCTCGGGATGGTTCAGGTAACCGAAACCGTCACGGTCGCGGGCGTCGCGCGTGAAAAAGGCCGTGGCGGTGACGACCGGAACCCGCGGAACCGCCGCGAGCGCCTGAGCCAGCTTGGGCTCCAGGTTTGCCGTCAGGGCGGCCGCCGCAGGCGAGGACAAGGCGATCCAGATTTTACGGACGGCGGGATTCTTGTGAAATTCTTCGAGATCGGCGGGCGTCACGCGTTTTTGGATCAGTTGCGTTCCCGGATCTTCGTTGAGCCTTTCCACGAGCGCGCCGATCAGCTGCCCCATACCACGCGGGAACGAGACGGTGCCTTTGATCCGGCCTTTGAGTTTTGCGCGGCGTTTGCGTTTCGCGAAGAAACGGCCCAGCACGAGCTGCGCGGACAGCTCTTCCGCCGGCAGGACGTAAATCCCGCGCGTGGCGGGACGAAGCAGTCGTTCGGTCGCGGCGTGACCGAGCACGCGCTCGCCCCAGTCGCGGACGCTCTCGTCCGCGCGCGGGGGCATTCGTCCAGAGACGAGACTCCACAAAATCCGCAGCGCCATGAGGACCGACTGCAAAATCGAAAGCGGCCAGCGTTGAAAGCCACGGGACGAGTGGATGAAACGGGCCTTGGATTCGTCGTTCGCTTTTAAGATCGGGATCTCGAGGTCTTTCGCCAACTCCACCAGACTGGGATTCGCCAAAAAACCGTTGGCCGCGGTTTCGGTCGGACCGAAAACCGTTTGCCGCGTCTGGATCATGCCGCCGAACTGACCGGCTTCGTACAAACGCACCCACACCCCGGCCTGACGTAAACGCCAGGCGAGGTAAAGCCCGCTGAACCCGCCACCGATGATGACGTGGTGGGGTTCTTGGCCGTCGGGATGGCGTTTCAGTTCAAACATGTCCGGCCTCAGATCGACGAAGAGAAAATACGGGTTTGGGGTTGCGCGCGGCGGAAACGCAGATCGAAACCCAGACACGCGTTTCGCAGAAACGGGCGGCCCGCGTCGGTGATCTTGAGTTCGTGCGCGTCGAGTTCGACCAAGTGATCGGTCAGCATCGGCGCCAGAAATTCGCGAAGATCTTTTTCCTGCTCGGGACCGGTCAGGCGCACGTGCCCTTGGGTCATGAGCTGCAGGATCTGCGCGCGGGCCGTGCGGTCCTCTTCGCTCAGGCGGTGGCCGCGGAAAATGGGAAGTCCCCCTTTGTCGACGAGCTGTTCGTACTTCGGCAGCACCTTCTCGTTTTGCGCGAACGCGGTCGGCGTTTCCGAGATGGAGCTCACGCCCAGGCCCAGCAGCACGTCGCTCGGCTGATCGCCGTAGCCCATGAAGTTCCGGTGAAGCGTTCCGTTCGTCAACGACTGCGCCAGCGAATCCGTCGGCAGCGCGAAGTGATCCATACCGATCTCGACGTAGCCCGCGTTTTTCAGCTCCGTGCGGGCGATTTCGTAGAGTTTACGTTTCGCTTCGCCCTTCGGCAGATCTTCGTCGCGGAAGAGTTTCTGCCCGGGCTTGATCCACGGAACGAGCGCGAACGAGTACAGCGCGATGCGATCGGGGCGAAGCTGCAGGGTCTTTTCGACCATGACCCCGATGGTCTGTTCGGTTTGTTTCGGCAGTCCGTAGACCAGATCGAAGTTCAGTGAACGGAAACCGAGTTTACGTCCTTCGTTCACGACGGCTTCGGCCTGCTCGTAAGTTTGGTAGCGGTGGATGATGCGCTGGACTTCGGCGTCGAAGTCCTGCACGCCCAGGCTCAGCCGATCAAAGCCCAGCCGCCGCAGGACCTGCAGCTGCGTGGGGCGCGTGCGGCGCGGATCGACCTCGATCGAACCTTCGAAGTTCGAGGTGCGGGTGAGGCCCTCGAGCATTCGGGTCAGCAGCGACTCCATGTTTTCTTCGCTCAAAAAGGTCGGCGAGCCGCCGCCGAGGTGGATGTGCTTGAGCGGGCGCTCGCGAAACTCCGGAACCCGCTCCAGATAAGCCGCGCGCTCTTTCAAAAGTCGCTCGACGTAGGGGATTTCGGTTTTGTGGTTTTTCGTGATCGTCGTATTGCAACCGCAGAAGGTGCAAAGGGTTTCGCAGTATGGGATGTGCAGGTAGAGCGACCACGCGGAATCCTTCGGGGTCAGGGCGTCCTTCAGGGACTTCACCCACTGCTCTTCGGTCGGCGTCTCGGACCAGTAGGGAACGGTGGGATAGCTCGTGTACCGGGGGGCCGGGACGTCGTACTTGCGAATCAGATCGGCCAGGGCCGGGGCACCCGCGGTGCGCGTGACGTCGCCGCTCACGAGAAGACCTCGCGCACGCGCTTCACGAAAGTGCGGACGTTCTCTTCGGGGGTTTGCGGCAGAATCCCGTGACCCAAACCGCAGACCCAACCGCGGCGCTCTTCAGGCGTTAGACGTTGCAACGGCAGGACCCAGCTCCACAGCATGCGGTCAAAATCCGTCGGCGGCAGGAACAGCCATTCGGGATCGAAGTTCCCTTGGATGAAGTGCGCACGCGGATGCGCGGACGACGGGTCGTGCAGAATGTCGGTCAGCTCATGGCGGTGATCGAAGCCCAACCCCTTGAAGGACTTGGTCATCAAACATTTCGCGAGCGCCGACTCGGAGAGTTCTTTGGAGTAGTAACCGATCTTCCCGGGGAACGCGCGCGCCAGGCTTTCCGCCGGCTCCAGCGCCCAGGTCTGGAAGTAGTCGGGGGCGAGCTCGCCCGCTGCCGTGTCGAGGATCATCACGACCTCGGCGCCGCCTTCCAGTTGCAGGCGGATGTTCTCTTTCAAGAGCGGCATCAGGTGCTCGTAGAACTGCGGCAGGATTTGGTTCGCCAGGGTTTTGGCGACTTTCATGCCGCCCTTGTGGCTGCCCTGGGTCGCGTAGGTGAAGAGCGTGAAGGGGCCGCCGATGAAACCGATCAGGCTTTTGTCTTTCGGCAGGACCTTGCGGGTTTCGATCAGCGCTTCTTTCTGGAAGGCGAGCTGGTCCACGACGGTCAAAGGATCGTTCAGTTTCAAAAGTGATTCGTTCGTCAAAGGCATGCGCAGCTTCGGGCCGCCGGCGTCTTCGAAGTAAAGACCCATGCCGAGCGCGTCCAGCGGGAACAGGATATCCGAGAACAGGATCGCCAGATCGAAGTCGAAGTCCTGAATGGGACCCAGCGCGGTTTCGGCGGCGAGTTTCGGCGAACGGCACAGCTCGAGGAACGTGTGATTCTTGCGGAGCGCCTGGTAGTGACGATGGTAACGTCCCGCTTGGCGCATCATCCAGACGGGCGGCGTCGCTTGCGGGATCAGCTCGATGGCGTTTCGAAATTTGTCGTTCATGTCGTTTCCTCGTTTAGATTTTTAACCCACTGATAACCCACGCCGCGAACCGAACGGACGATCTGGCCTTCGTCGTCGCGGATCGTTTGACGGATCCGCACGATGGCGTTGTCGATCGTGCGCTGGGTGGGGAAGTTGTCGTGCCCCCAGACCTGATCCAGGATCTCGTCGCGGTGGACGGGCTTGGGCGAATGTTCGATCAGCATTTGCAGGACGCGGAAGTCCTTCGGCGCGAAGAAGGTGATGCCGCCGGATTCGTCGGTGAAACACATCCGCTCGAGATCCAGCTGGCCCGATGGAAGCTCGATCACCTTGGGCGCGGCTTTGCCGGAGTGGAACTCCATCATGTGGTTGATGCGCAGAAGCAGCTCGCGGAAGTGAAAGGGCTTCGGGATGAACTCTTCGCTGCCGAGCTCGTAAGCCTCAAGACGGTTTTCGGCGGTATTCTGCGCGGTCATGATGATCAAAGGGCGTCCGCGACGTTTCACTTCCATCGCGAGATCAAAACCCGAACCGTCCGGCAGCCCCAGATCCAGAATCGCCAGATCGTATTCGCCCGCGAGGAGCGGCTTCGCTTCGGCGAGACTGCGCGCCCAGTGGACTTCGAAATTTTCTTTCTTCAGACGTTCGCTGAGGGTTTGGCCCAGCGAAGGATCGTCTTCGGTCAGCACGATCTTCAGACTCATCGCGCACCCCCGGCTTTGGCTTTCGGCAGCACGACTTCACCGGGCAGGATCACTTCGACCTGAAAGCCGGGGCCGTCGTCGACGAAACGGATTTCGCCGTCGATCTGATGCAGCAGCTGCGCCGCGAGCGACAGGCCCAGGCCCGATCCGCCCGTGGGGCCTTGCGGAGTGAAGAGCTGGCCGAGCTTCGTGCGGTCGCCCGCGAAGCCTTTACCGTCATCCGAGATCTCGAGTTTGACGTGATCGGGGCCGTTCGCGCCCGGCGTGATCCGAAAGGCGCCCGCGTCCCCGTGCACGACCGCGTTCTGCATCAGGTTCTTGAGCACGGATTCCAGGATGCGGATGTCGGCGCGCAGCTTGGCGTCGCTTTTCAAAGTGATCTGGAGCGGGAACTGCGGTTGCAAGGTCGAGATCACGCTGGCGAGGCTGAGCTCCTGCACGAAGATGCTTTGGCCCGCGCCGCGCGCGAGGAAAAGCGAATTCTCCAGTTGAACTTCCAGGCGCCCCAGGTCTTCGAGGAGCTGCACCGCTGGCCGGCCCAGGTCGCTCGATTTGAAGTCGCTCAGGATGTTTTCGGTTTGCAGCTTCAAGCGCGAAAGCGAGGTCTTCAGCTCGTGACTGAAGGTCGCGAAGAATTTCTGGATCTGGAAGGCCCGGGCGCGCTCTTGCAGGATCAGGGCGAAGAGGGCCGCGCCGCCGATGAGCAGCGACAGGATGAGCGTCAGCATCTCCCAGAAGATCATGCGGTGATGGCGCGCGAGTTCATCCACGCCGAGCGCGCTGCCGCTTTCAACGCGGTCGAAGAACGACAGATTGAAAATCAAAATCCAGACCGCGAGCGCCGTGGTGAAGCCCAGCCAAAGAATCGCTAGGAAAAGGCGCGCGTCGCGGGTCCTCAGTTTCACCGGATCTTCTTTCCGGCGGCTTCGAAGGCGGCCAGGGTTTTGGCTTGGATCTCGGGCGTGTGCGCGAAGCTCATGAAACCCACTTCAAATCCCGACGGCGCGACGTAGACGCCTTCGGCGATCAGCGCGTGGAAGAGCTTCGCGAAGCTTTCTTTCTGTCCGGGGGGCAAATCACCCAAAGAGCGGATCGGCTTTTCACGGCGCTCGTGGAACCAGAAGAGCGAACGGAACTCGCTGACTTGAAGGTTCCAGTCCGTGCGGTCAAACAGCGCTTGCAAATCATTCGCGAATTTTTTGGAGCTCGCGTGAAGCGCGTCGAGTCCGCCTTGGGCTTCCACGCGTTCGAGTGAAGCGAGGCCTGCGGTCATGCCGACGGGGTTCGCGCTGAGCGTGCCCGCTTGGTAGACGGGTCCTGCCGGGGCGACCCAGTCCATGAGCTCGGCGCGTCCGCCGTAGCAGGCGACGTTGAAGCCGCCGCCGAGGACTTTGCCGTAGGCGCAAAGATCGGGGGTGATGCCGGTGACTTCCGCCATGCCGCCTTTGGCGACCCGGAAGCCCGAGATGACTTCGTCGAAAACGAGGAGCGCTCCGTGTTTCGTCGCGATCTCGCGCAGGAATTTCAAGAACTCGGTCCGCTGCGGGAGCAGGCCGTAGTTCGCGGGGATCGGCTCGATCAGGATCGCCGCGATGTCATTGCCGTGGGCTTTGAAGATGCGCTCCACGTCCTCTTCACGGTCGAGCTCGGCGACCAGGGTTTCGCGCGCGGCTTCGGGGCTCACGCCCGCAGAGTCCGACGAGGCTTCGCCGGCCATGCCCGAGCCCGATTTCACGAGCATGCCGTCCGCGTGACCGTGGTAGCAGCCGTTGAACTTCAAAACGTATTTGCGTCCGGTCGCGGCCCGCGCCACGCGGATCAGCGACATGACCGCTTCGGTGCCCGAGGCGACGAAACGGAGCTTTTCAATATGCGGCACCCAGGTTTTGATTTTTTCCGCGAGCGCGAGCGAGTAGGGCTCGCAGGTGCCGAAGCTCCAGGCGGTGCGGATCATCTCTTCGACTTTGGCCTGCACGTGGGGATCGCGGTGTCCCAGGATCAAGGGGCCGAAGCTCATGCAGTAGTCGATGTACTTTTGTCCTTCGACGCTTTCCAGGTAAGCGCCCTGACCGGCTTTGAAAAAGAGGGGCTCGCCACCAACGCTGCGAAACGCGCGGACGGGAGAGTGGACGCCGCCGGGAGCGACTTTTTGCGAGCGGGCGAAGAGTTCTTTGGAGTTCATGATGTTAACCTTTCGAAGAAGTCTCGACCCACGTTTTCCAATCAAGTTCGTTGAAAAACAAGCGATCCTCGAGGGAACGCCCTAAGTCGTGCTCGAGAACTTGGCGCGTGGCGCCGGGCCCGCAGGCGTGGTCTTTTTCCTTCAGGGAGGGAACGTGTTTTATCGCTTCTTTATAAAGCGCGGCGGATCGCCAGAAGAAGGCGACCGCGTTCTTCAAAGTCTCGAGCGTCGCGGCGGTTGGCGCTTTGGGAGTCAGGCGATAGGTCGCGATCAACCGCTCGTCATCCCCGAGTCCGCCCGCACGATCTTCGTGCGAGACCCGCGCCCAGAGGGGGGGAGTCCTGTCGGAGGAGCGACCCGCATTGACGCGCATCAGATGATCGAGGCCGCGCGAAAGACCGGACTCGGTGCCCAAACCTTCATCGCAGCCGCGCACCCAGATTCCCTGCGCCGCAAGTTTCTTCCAGCTTTCGAGTCCCGAGGCCCAGACCCAGGGATCTTTCGGCCCGCGCGACTTCAAAAGTGCCGCGATTTCGGTCGTGAGTGCGCGCGAGTGCGCCAGACGCACGGGCGCGGATTTTACGAACGCGAGCGGATCTGCAGCCGCCGAGGGATCGTCCGAGACCCCACGCACGGGGATCGACGCGGTTTCAAAAAGGTCTTCCGTGCGCAGCGAGGCGACCGGGCCCACGGGGGCGGGCGCTCGTGTCAGTCCGAAGGCGCCGCGGTGGGAAAAATCCACGCCCGCAGGAGTTTGACCACGTTCGATGGTGAGCCGCAGGGACGAGTCGGGTGCCCAGCGGGTTTGCAAAAGGCCGATCTTCAGATGGCATCCGCCGCCGTGGTCGGACAGACGTTGTCTTTCCCAGTGCACGGCCTCGAAGGTCGGCGCGTGATTCAAAGGCGCGAAGATCTGGCGCAGATCCGCGCGATCCGAGCGAATCTCGATGGCGAGCGCGCCCTGCGCGGCGGCGGGGGGATTGAGTTCCAAGGGCAGGGCGATGATCCAGAAATTTTGCAGCCAGCGCTGAAGTTTTTCGCGTGTGGGGGCGAACTCCGCGTAACGGTCATCCAACAGACGGTCCAGCGCGGCCTTCGCCAAAATCAGTCCGTCGCCTTCGCCCTCGGTGAGTTTTTCGATCCGGCGGGGAACGTTTCCGCGCACGGATTTGAACTCCACCGAAGCGGGTTTCACGGGCAGGAAACTTTCGAAGAAACCTTGCAGATTGTGCGCGCGGCGCGGGGACGAGCTCAGGATTTTCCAGTCGCCGCCCTCGGGAAGATCCCGGCGGAGTAAAACCAGATCGCGCGCGTCCGCGCGGGGCAGGGTCGCGACGATTTCGGCGCCGGGTCGATTTTCCGTGGGCAGATCCTTCCACGAATGGACCACGCAGTCGAACTCACCGCGCGCGAGACCCTGGACGAAGTCTTCGGTGAAGACGCCGCGCTCGGGAATTTTCCAAAGCGGATCGGTCAGATTGATGTCGCCGAGGGATTCACGGAAGTGGTGTCCGACCTCGAGGCCCGGCCATGCGGCGCGGAGGGCGTCAGCCACCATATAAGCTTGGATTTTCGCAAGGTCGCTTTGCCGGCTGGCAATCAGGACGCGAGGCGTGGGCTCGTTAGCCACACAGATCCTCCCACCCCATCGGCCGGTGCCACAGCGAATCCCAGGTCTTCTCGGTCAACTGAATGATCCGCGACTGGGCCCGCTGCAGAATGTCCTGCTGACGGTGGTGGTGGATTTCGCTCAAAGAATCGATGTCCTTCAGATCGAAGTCGATAAAGTTCAAGCGTGAGGCCTGCACTTCGCGCAGATCCATGATGTAGTCAAAGCGGGAACCTTTGAGCTTTTCCAGAAACATCATCTCGTCGTTCGAGAGCGGCGCGCAGACGACCAGCGCCCGGCGACCGTCGAAGTCGGGCGGGTTCTGGCTGAGCGCGACTTGCGGGCGATTGAGTTCGGTTTTCATCCGGCGCGCCCAGTAGGTGACATCCGACGACTTCAACGATCCCGCCACCGAAACGGCGAGCTCACCGTTGCCCAGAATCCAGACCTGATCGAAGGGACGCAAAGTCTTGCGCACGACGCCGCCCCAGGTTTGGGTCGTGGAGTCGCGGAAGAACTCGGAGCGGATGCGTTTCACGTCTTCGAACAAAAACTTCGCCCACGGTGCGAAGAAGGACGCCTTGACGGAATCTTTCTGCGCCACTTCCCAGAAGTTTTTGAATTGCGAGAAAACTTCGGTTTCACCAAAGACCGGCGACTGGAGGCCGCTCAGGACTTCGAGGAGGAAAATGTAGGCGTCGGGTCCCGCGATCAGCTCATAGCCTTCACGCTCGGCGAGCTCTTCCCCCCCGAAGTGGGCTGGGGCTTCGCCCCAAGGAAGGATGCTGATCTTTCTCATGCAGGTTTCAAAAACGAGGGCCGCGGGCGAATCCACGACGACGGGCACCGCGCCGACGTTCACGGCGGGGGCTTTCGCTTTCAAATGATGTTCAATAACGAATGGAACCACGTGATCAATGTACTTTGCCGAGGGGGTGTGAATGTCACGGATTTGTCACCGGAACGGGGATTTTCCGAGACACTCATTGACTCAATGCAGCGTTCGCCTTTGAGTCTCTAAGTTTTAGGCAAAATCGGCCACTTTGACGTTCGATCTTGCGAGTGCTTCTCATTCCGGGAGCTGAATCGCGATGCCATCGCTCTCCGCCCTTGGTCCGGCTTTTGGATTCTCTACAGGGGTCCGCGGATGAAGGACAAGGTGGAGCACTTCAGGGGGGCCCGATGTTGAGAGTTTCGACGATTTTGGCGGTGTTGCTGGCGATCGGTTTTCCTTTTCAAGGTTATGCCCAAACGTCTCAAATTCAGACGCCCGTGTGCGAGCTTCCTCGCTAAACCACGCCTCGACCAACGTCCTTCCAGCGAATTCTTCACCTTCAAGTTGATGCCAACTTAGAGGCTCTCGCTCATGCTGAGGGTATGATTCAAGCCAAAAATATCATGCACCGTTCAACTCCGGTTCTGCCGTTTTCGGCGAGCATTCCGGAGGCCATCGAGTTTCTGAAAGCGCAACCCAAGGGTTTTGCCATCGTGCAGGCGACGGCAGATCGCTTTCATGGTGTGCTGACCGAAGCGCAGCTCATGCGCATCTTTCTGCGCTACCAAGCGAATCCGGATCGCGACACTTTGATTTTGTACCGCGATCTTTTCGAACCCGCGCAGTTGATCCACGAAGACGAATACTTTCCCGAGATCGTGAAGAAACTCGTTTCGGCGGCGGGGAATCGCGTTTTTGTCATCGACAACAAATCGAACGTCGTCGGCTACATCACGGCGAAAGACATTCTGCCCTATTTCTCGCCGAAGGGGGCGGACGGGCAGGCGGGCGACACCGCCGGTGAAGCGTTGACGTCGAACCTTTATCTTTACGAGAGCTTCTTCACGAAGTCGCCGTTTCTGATGCACTCGGTGAATCGTGAAGGCGTCATCCAGATGGCGAACGAGGTGCTGCACCGGGTGCTCGGTTTTGAGTTCGGGGAACTGCACGGCCGCACGATCTTCGACATCTATCCGAAAGAGCACCACGCCAAAGCCGAAGCCGGATTGAAGGCGATTTTGAATCAAGGCTACCATTCGGCGATTTCGGCCGAGATGCGCGCGAAAGACGGGAAGACGGTCGCCGTCGAGATGATTTCGCGCGTTTTGACCGATCAGCGCCAAAGCCCCGTGGGCACGATGACGGTCTCGCGCCCCTTGGATATGAATTTGCTGTTGAAAGTGCTGCCCGAAATGGACGCGGGAATCTAGATTCCCGCTCCCGCGTCGACGAACTCAGGGGCGTCCGTCAGAAAGGGCTGCGCGTTCGGGTTCGCCGCGAACTCGCACGATTCGGCGCCCGCTTTGATTTCGCTGCGGATACGTTTCAGCTCGGTCTCTTTCATCGCGAACTCTTTTTCGTCACAGCCGGCTTGGCGGACGTGTTCGCGGATCGCTTCGCCTTCTTCGATCGACATGGTCAGATCCCAAGACGCTTTGATCACGAGCCAGTTTTTCAAGTAACCGCACTGCACGCGGCGGAGCGGGGGCATGTAGCGATCCGGTCCCGCATCGCCTTTGACCGCATTTTCACGCTCGCCGACGGCCTGCAGGTGGTAGTTGTTCTTCTGGTAATTGAAGTAGCTGCAGCGTTTGTTCATCGACCACTTCCAAGCGCCATTGTCGTAGGCGTTTTTCAGCGGAACGAAATGATCGATCGCCATTTTTTCGGCCGACTCGATGATCTCTCCATTATAAGGATCGACCCAGCGGCCGGTCACGACCGAGCAGCCGATGGCGCTGGGGCGGGTCGAGATCTGCTCTTGGGATTCGCGCTGGAGGACGAGACCCCGAGAATCCAGGCAGCTGCCGTCGCGGGCGATCCGGCGCCATTTGCCGAACTGCAGGCGGCGATTGTACTTCTCTTTGGGCTTTTCGAGATTGTCGCGATGTTTGACCCAGTGGAGCAGGTCGACGGTCGTCGCGGTGTCCGCCTTCACGTCGATCGAGAAGTGTCCCGGCGATGATTGCGCGAAGCTATCAACGGCCAAGATGTCGTATTTGTCTCCGACTTCGATCGCACTCTCGGTCCGAAAGTCGTCTACGCTTTGCGCGCGAGCCGACAGAGCGGCGAGGGCAAGAAGCCCCACGCTGAGTCCGATTTTGACCGTTCGGATGACATAAGATCTAGTGACCCGACCTTGGTGCTGCCCCAGTCCCGTTTCGTCTTGAAACATGAACTCCCCCCTCAAATTGTTCCCCTGAGGATATTGAAAACGCTACAAAGGTCCGGGGCAAGCCCCGAATCTTCAGAGTTTACACAGGTTTACACGGAGCAACATTATCATGCGCTCCAGATCTAATATATTTCAGCCCGCGCATGAATGTCCGGAATCAAACGTTTGATTAAAAGGATTTGCTCTTAATCAAATGATTGAATTATCCTTTGAGCCATGTCGGATCCCAAAAAGAAGGTCGAAAATCCCCTGTTCACGGCCACGGAGAATTCCGGCGTCGGCGTGGGGGGCGAAGAGAACGAATCGCGGCGTCGTTTGCTCAGCACGGCGGGACGTTTGTTTGCGGAGAAAGGTTTTGATGGCGTCTCGACTCGCGATATCGCGAACTCGGCGGGCGTGAACATCAGTCTGATCAGCTACTACTTCAACGGCAAAGAAGGGCTTTACACCGCGGTTCTGCGCGACGCCTGCGAAGGCGCGGAAATGAAGCGCGACGAGCTTTTCAAGACGTTCAAGCTGGAAGAGATGACGAAAGACATTTTTGTGAACGTCATGACCACTTTGGTGCGTGAGCTGCTTGAGATGAAAATCAAAAATCCGTTCATGCCGGCCTTGATTCACCGCGAGTTGATCGCGAACTTCCCCCGGGCGCGGGTGTTTGTCGACGACCTGACGAGCCGGGTCCTTCCGTCGATCTTCTCGATTCTCGAAACCGCGCAGAAGAAGGGGATCATCCGTCAGGATTTGCACATCCCGACGTATTTCATGACCATGGTCCACGCGATCGACACCTACTACTTATTCATTCAAACCAAAAGCGCGTCCGCCGATATGTGCATGCAGCTTCCGCAAGAGAAGGAAGCTTACATCCGGCAGAACGTTATTATGTTCATCGAGGGAGTCTTGAAATGAAGTCGAAACTGAAGGCCGTTCTGCAACCGGAGTTGTGGTTGATCCCTCTGGCGGCGCTGGTTTGTGTGGACGCGCAAGCGCAAGGTGCGAAGGTTACCCCGGTGAAGCCAACCGCGATTCGTAAAGACGCGGGCCCGACGATCGACTTGTCCGCCTTCCTCGAACAGGTCGGGCAGCGCAACGGGAACTTCCGCGCGTTGCAATCCTCGCGTGAGGCGGCGGTCGCCCGTCGCCTGCAAGGTGACCTGGAACTTTCGCCGGTTTTCACCGCGAACGCGCAAGCCGTGGACGATAAACGTCCGCAAATTTTCGGCCCCGCGTTTTCACTGACCGGAACGAAAAACCAAGAGGTCTCGCTCGGTCTTTCGAAGAAATTCTCGACGGGAACCCAAGCGTCGTTGACCGGCAGCGTTTCCGAAACCACGACGACCCTCGCGATGGCGGGCGCGCCCGAAAGCAGCACGACCAATGCGATCGGCGGACTGGGGCTTTCGGTTTCGCAAAGCTTGTGGAAGGACTTCTTCGGGACTTCGACCGACCTGCGCCGCGAGCGTGAGTCGTTAATCGAGAAGGCCGAAACCCAAGGCCTGGATCTGCAAACACGCCAAGTGCTGATCGAAGCCGAAGGCGCGTTTTGGGATCACCTCTACTTGAAAGAAGAAATCCGTCAGCGCGAAGACTCCCTCGCGCGCGCCAAAAGAATCGAGACCTGGGTGCGCAACCGCGCTTCGAACGGGATCGGGGACCGCGCCGACGTTTTGAACGCGCAGGGCCTGGTCGCCGGCCGTGAGCTGCAACTGCTGAATAGCGAAGACGAACTGCGCGCCTCGGAAGAGAAGATTCGCGACCTGCTCGAAATGGGCGCGGCCGAGCCGCTGCCGAATCTCGCGGGAAATCTTGAGGGCGCGCGCTCGCCGCAAGCCTTCATCGACGGCGCGATCCGCGCGCGTGGAGAAACGGCCGACAGTGCCGCGCAAGTGGTGCGCTTGGACGCTTACCTGTCGGTTCTGGAAGCGAGGACCAAAGCGGTCGTCGCGCGCGAGGTCGCCGAAGGCGTGAAACCCGACTTGGTTTTGCAAGGGATGTATAAGACCAATTCCGTGGAGGACGGCATGAGTGCCGCGTTCAGCGGCGTGACCGATCCCGCGAAACCGACCACCATGGTCGGCGTGAAGTTCACCTACCTTTTGGACGGGGGCGTGAAAGATGCGGCCCGCAATTCCGCGAAAATGGAATCATTGGCGGCGGAGCAGCGTCAAAGCCGCAAGCTGATGGAAAGTCAGACCTCTTGGGAAGAGCTGCAGCGCCGTCACGCGGAGCTCACCAAGAAGATCGATGCGGCGGCGAAATCGAGCACGATCCAAACGCAAAAAGCCGACGCCGAACGCGATCGTTTGGCGAAGGGACGCACGATCACGTCCACGGTGATCCTGGCCGAACAAGACGCGGCCGAATCCCAGCTGTCGCTGGCGAAAATGCGCGCCGAGCAGCGCAAACTGGAATCGCAAGGAAGACTTTTTATCCAAATTTCCGAACAGCTTTCGGAGGCTAAATAATGAATCTCGCATCACTCTCCATCAAACGACCGATCTTCATCACGTGTATCGTGAGTCTGATGCTGATCCTGGGGTTCTTCTCGCTGAAGAAGATGCCCGTCGATCTGTTTCCGGACGTGACGTTCCCGATCGTTTTCGTCCAGACCATCTATCCCGGTGCGTCCCCTGTCGACGTTGAAAAACTGATCGTGAAGCCCATCGAAGACGAACTCGGTTCGCTGTCGGGTCTGAAGACTTTGACTTCGACCGCGGCCGAGTCGGTGGGTTACGTCATCCTTGAGTTTCAGCTCGGGACCGACGTCAAAGACGCCGAACAACAGGTGCGTCAGCGACTGGGGAATATCCAGCGGACTCTTCCGGCCGATATGGAAACGCCGATCGTGCGTCGTTTCGATCCCGCGGATCAAGCGATCATCCGTTTGGCCGTCATCAGCGAGATGCCGCCCGCCGAACTTTTCGATATGGTGGATGAACTCGTCAAACCGCAGTTCGAGACCATCGATGGCGTCGGTCAAGTCGACATCATCGGGGGCCGTAAGCGCGAGATCCAGGTCCTCGTCGACAAAAAGAAAGTTGAAGACCGTCGTTTGTCGCTGTCGCAGATCGCGGACAAGATCCGCGCGACTTCGAAGGACGTTCCCGTCGGGAAACTGGACTCGGGCAAGTCCGAGATGTCCTACCGCGCCAGCGGTGAATTCGAGTCCATCGGTTCGATCAATAACGTGAACGTCAGCTTTTTCGGTTCGGACGTCTCGACGCCGCTGTCGCAAGTCGCGCGGGTCGTCGAGGGCCTGGAAGAAGAGACGGCGTTTTCGACCTTGATGACCCGTGGCGGGAATTTCGAAAGAAAACCCGCGATCTTTCTGGACGTCTTTAAACAGTCCGGCGGGAACTCGGTGGCCGTCGTCGATCAGGTCTTGTCCCGTCTGGGCAAGGTGAACGAGACCCTCGCGGCCAAGGGAATTTCCGCGAAAATTGAACGCGTCCGCGACACGGCGGGACCCATCCGGCTGAACATCTTTGACGTCACCGAATCCATCGTGATCGGGATCATCCTTTGCGTCGTCGTCGTTTTGTTCTTCCTGGGTTCGTTCCGTTCGACGTTCATCACGGGGATGGCGCTGCCGAACTCGCTGTTGGGCGGTTTCGTCCTGATGTACGCGATGGGCTTTTCGATCAATATCATGTCGCTGCTCGCGCTGTCGCTGGCGGTCGGTCTATTGATCGATGACGCGATCGTCGTGCGGGAAAACATCTTCCGTCACTTGGAAATGGGGAAAAGCCCGAAGGATGCGGCCCTCGAAGGGACGTCCGAAGTGGCGCTCGCCGTCGTCGCCACGACCCTCGTCGTGATCGCGGTCTTCGGGCCGATCGCGTTCTTGGATGGAATCATCGGCCAGTTTTTCCGACAGTTCGGATTGACGGTCTGTTTTACCATGTTGATTTCGCTGTTCGATGCGTTCACGGTCGCGCCGATGCTGTCGGCTTACATGGCCGCGCCCGTTCACGGCGAGAAGAAGGGGTTCTGGAACAGCATCTTCAAGAAATTTGACGCTTTCCAGACGAAGCTGGAAAACGTGTACGTCGTGATCCTGAAGTGGGTCATGCGTTACCGCATGGTCACCCTGGGCGGCGCGGTCGTGATCTTCGTCGCGTCCATGTCGCTGGTCGCGTTCATCCCGAAAACCTTCTTGCCCGCAGGGGATAACGGAGAGTTCGCCGTGATGGTGGAGCTGCCGGTGGGGTCGTCGATGTCGCAAACCAAAGAAACCGTCAAAGCGGTCGAAGACAGACTCAAGGAGCTGTCCGAGATCGAGCTGATGGCGACCGTCGTCGGCTCGACGCAAGGGGCTTCGGCGGCGAACAAGGGGACCGTTTTCGTGGCGTTGGTGCCCGCGAAAGAGCGCTCGGCCAATACCTCGCAGGTGAAAGAAAAGGTGCGTGAGTTCTTCAAGGGAGATACGTCGGGTACGATCTTTTCGGTCGGCGATATCGATATCGGCGGTGGTAACCAAAAGATCTTCAACCTGAATTTGTTCGGCGAGAACTTGGAAGAGCTGGCGGCTTACGCGGATAAGTTCAAAGCACGTTTCGAGAAAATTCCCGGCGTCGTCGACGTCGATACGAACTTCCGGGCGGGGAAGCCCGAATTCCACGTCGCGTTTGACCGCGTGAAATCCGAGCAGCTCGGGGTCTCGACCGTGATGGCGGGAGCCGAACTGCGTGCGCGGGTTGAAGGAACGGTGGCCTCGACTTACCGTAAGGATGGTCGCGAATACGATATCCGCGTTCGTTTGGACGAACAAGATCGTGACTTGCGCAAGAACTTCAATTCGACGCTGGTTCCGAACGTCAATATGGATAAGATCCCTTTGAACCGGGTCGCCCACGGGGTCGAGAAAGTCGCGTACTCGCAGATCAACCGTTCGAACAAAGCGCGCTACATTCAGATCAATGCCGGTCTGGGGCCGGATGGCTCGCTCGGGACGGTCATGGCCGAAGCCGAACGTATCCTGAAAGAGGACCCGGAGCTCAAGATGCCCGCGGGCATCAGCTACCGCTTCCTGGGGCAGGCCGAGAACTTCCAAGAGCTCATCGCGAACATGCTCATGGCGATGTTCTTAGGGGTCGTTTTCATCTACTTGGTGCTCGCTTCGCTGTACGAGAGCTTCGTGACGCCGTTTGCGATCTTGCTGGCGCTGCCGCTGGCGATCTGCGGGGCGATGGTCGCTTTGTTCATGTTCGGCAAGTCGATCGACTTGTTCAGTATGATCGGGATCGTGCTATTGCTCGGGGTCGTGGCCAAGAACTCCATCCTTCTGGTCGATTACACGAACCAGATGATGGATCAAGGTGTCGATCGCACGAAAGCGCTGATCGAGGCGGGACGCGTCCGTCTGCGCCCGATCTTGATGACGTCGCTCGCGCTGATCGCGGGAATGATTCCGATCGCTTACGGTCTGAACGAAGCGTCGGCGCAGCGGACTTCGATGGGGATCGCGATCATCGGGGGTCTGATCAGTTCGACGATTTTGACTCTGGTCGTGGTGCCGGCGGCGTTCGGTTACATCGACGACTTCCGGATCTTCTTCCACCGCAAGATCTTGCGTCGGAAGGACTACAATCCCCACGGTCAGGGGCCGACGCCTCCGACCTCCTCCACGAACGGTCATCACGACCTGCCGATGGCGAAGTAAAAAGAAAAACCCGGCTCCGGCCGGGTTTTTTTATGCGTGACCGCGATGACCGTACAGACCGCGCATCGCGCGCAGTTCGTTGATGCGGTACTGGTAAAGTCCCCAGTCGTCACGGAAGCGGATCGCATCCCAGATCGCCTCGATCTCATCGATCAAAAGAGTGACCGGCGCCGTGCGGGTGAAATAAGGGTCTTGCGCGTGGTTCGCGTTCGCGATTTGGTAGTCGTTCCATTGACGCATGAATTCTTGCGCCCGCGCGGATTGGTAGGCGGGAAGCGAGTCGGGGCTCACGTTGCGGCCGCGATAGAAATCGAAAAAGGTCCGTTCGAACGGTGCGCGGCTTTCGGCGAGGAAGTCAAAAAGCGCGATCAAGAGCGCCTCGTCATGATCTTCGCCGCGTGATTTGATGTTCAGACGCCGGCAGAGATGCGCGCGGGCCTTCGCGTGCAGCACGTTTTGGTAGTAAGGCCCGATCTCTTCCAGATTCAATTGCGGTTCGAGCACGCGCAGGCAAAAGCCCAATTGGTGCAAATTCCAAAGCACCGCGTGGGGCTGCTCGCCGTACGCGTAAAGTCCCGACTGATCAAAGTACGCCGCCGTGAACGTCGGGTCGTAATGGGGTAGAAAGCGGAACGGACCGTAGTCGAAACTTTCCCCGGTGATGTTCATGTTGTCGGTGTTCAGGACTCCGTGGACGAAGCCCGCCATCATCCACTGCGCGACCAAATCGGCGGTCCGGTGAATGACCTGGGTGAAAAGTTCGGTGACTTCGCCTTTTTGCGTGAACGCGTTTTCGAACGGCGGGCGCACCAGATGCTCCCGCGTATAGGCGAACAGTTTGTGAAGTTGCGCCGTCTGCTGCAGGTAAGTGACGCGTTGGAACGTCCCGAAGCGGATATGGGAATGACTGAAGCGGGTCAGCACCGCCGAACGAGTGGGCGAGGGCTCGTCGTTTCGTTGCAGCTCTTCGCCCGTTTCGAAAAAGGCGAGCGTGCGACTGGTGCGCACGCCGAGCGATTCCAAGAGTTCGGTGGCGAGGCTTTCGCGAACGGCGCCCTTCAGTGTCAGTCGTCCATCGCCGCGACGAGAGTAGGGCGTTTGCCCGGAGCCTTTGGTGCCGAGCTCCCACAGGACGTCACCCTCTTTGAATTGCGCGAAGCTAAATCCGCGACCGTCACCGAGCTCGGGATTGTATTGTTGGAATTGGTGTCCATGATAACGAAGCGCGAGGGGCTGCGGGAGCGAGCCGGGAACGGGTTGGAACTCTCCTAGGTGTGTCTTCAGTTCGCTCGCGCCCCAGCGCAGCTGATCGCAGAGGCTGGGGTTGTAGTAGCGCAGCTCCAAGCGGGGAAATTTCGCGGCCTCGACCGGATCGTAAAAGTCGGGGCCGAGGTCCAGAAGAGTTGAGCTAGGAAGCAGTGAAGAGTTCGTCACGCGCGCCTCGCAAAATAATCGAAATTTGCGGGGAGAGGGAGCATTGCGCGCAGCGCAAGTGAAAAGCAGTTGAGAATGGGGTGAGAATCAATTGAGAATAGCTCTGCCGAGCTTTGGAATCGGCTCTCCACTCGAAAGGAGTCTCTTATGACCACTCGTCGTCAACTGCTGAAAACTCTCCCGGCCATCGTGGGTGTCGGTCTGCTCGGAGGCGCCAGTCTCGCCTCGGCTCAAGAACGTCGTCGCGCGAAGAAGGCGGACGCCGGAGGCGCCGCGGGCGCACTGCCGCCTGTCGATCCCGCGAAGGATCCCATGGCG
This sequence comes from Pseudobdellovibrionaceae bacterium, assembly GCA_019637875.1. Classification (NCBI taxonomy): domain Bacteria; kingdom Pseudomonadati; phylum Bdellovibrionota; class Bdellovibrionia; order Bdellovibrionales; family Pseudobdellovibrionaceae; species Pseudobdellovibrionaceae bacterium. Next base: position 101,007 of record JAHBUW010000012.1, read on the forward strand.
AAGTCGGTGAACTACGTCGAGAAGCACGCGGATATGAAAAAAGCCGAGCTGAAAACCGAGCGCCAAAGCGTCGCTTGGGACAAGCAGTTCTGCAACAACTGCCAGCTTCACACCGTCGTCGCCGGTCAAACGGCACGTGTGGGCTGTACGCTCTTCAGCGGCAAAACCGTCGCCGCCGAGGGCTGGTGCAGCAGTTGGGCAAAGAAATCGTGAATTGACACGCACTCCCCCCTTTCCTAACGTGGGAGCGATTTCGGAGGTGGGAGCCAGTGCGACCGATTTCATTTCTAGTCCTGTGCTTGGCGCTGAGTTTGGTCGGCGCCTCCGCGCATGCGCTTCCCGTGCGCATCACGGAAAATTCCGTCGAGATCGCGATCAATCAACAGTACGCGATCTATTTACGTCCCCAAGGGATCTCGCTGCGGGGAATTCAACTTCATTGGGTCGAGGACGTTCAAGTCTCGGACAAAGGCCGCATCGAGCGTTCCGACATCGGTTCGGTGATCAAGGCTGCGGACGCCATCGGCAATCCCATCGAAATTCAGTGCGTCTCGTCCTTCGTTTCGCAGAACGAGCGTCTGGTGTTCGATCCGCGTTTGGCTTTGAATCCGTCGTGCATCGTGAACACGACGCCGTCGCCCATGAGCGAAGCCGACTTCTCGGTCGCCGAGTGGTATCCCCATGCCGGCGCCGTGGATCGTTATTCGTTCCACGCTCTTTATGATGCCTTCGATCTGTTCCTGACCCGGCGTGGGTACTATACGCCGTCGTGGAACCGCGACTCTTGGATTTTGCGGGCCAAGGTGAACTCCTCTTTGAACGTCGACCGGCTTTGGATCTTCGCGAGCGCCCTCATCGATCGCGAGTCCTTGAACATCGAAAAACGCGCCGACTGTCACGGCGAAGTCTATCGCCAGCCCACGGGCAAACATAACGGCGACATCGAGTTGGCCGACGCGTGGGGCGTTTCGCCCTCGTACACCTGCCGAATTCAGATTTATCGTTACTCCAAGATTTGTTACGGTCCTCAGCCCGGGGATTGCGAGTACGAATGGGCGCCTTGCGAAGGCGCGGCCTGCACCCCCTAAAATAAAAAAGGCACCCCGCAGGGTGCCTTTTTTATTCGTTCTCTTTGTCGACGGCAGTCTTACGCGGAGTCGCGCAGCGCGCGGCGCAGGATTTTACCGACGTTCGTTTTCGGAAGTTCGCTGCGGAACTCGACCTGCTTCGGAACCTTGTAGTTCGTCAGGCTTTGCTTCGCGTGTTTGATCACGTCTTCGGCCTTGAGGTTCGGATCTTTGCGCACGACGAAGGCTTTGACCGCTTCGCCGGTGTCCTCGTTGGGGACGCCGACCACGGCGACTTCAAGGACGCCCGGGTGGCTGGCGATCGCCTCTTCCACCTCGTTCGGATAGACGTTGAAGCCCGAGACGAGGATCATGTCCTTCTTGCGATCGACGATTTTGAAGTAACCGTTCTCCATCATGACGGCCATGTCGCCCGTGCGCAGCCATCCGTCGTTCAAAACTTTCGCGGTTTCGTCCGGACGTTTGTAGTAACCCTGCATGACCTGCGGTCCTTGGATGCAGAGTTCGCCTTCCTCGCCCACCGCGACTTCTTTGCCGTCGTCGTCGACGACTTTGACCACGGTCGAGGGAAGCGGGATGCCGATGGTGCCGATGATGTCGCCGCCGTTGATGGGATTGCAGCAGGCGACGGGCGAAGATTCGGTCAATCCGTAACCTTCAAGCAGCGGCGTCTTCGTGAGTTTCCGCCAGCGTTCGACGACCGATTTCTGCAGCGCCATCGCGCCGCCGACGGAAATCTTGCAGTTCGAGAAATCGATTTTGTCGAAGTCGGGGTGATTCATCAAACCGTTGTACAGCGTGTTCACGCCCGTCATCGCCGTGAACTTCGTCGTCCGCAGCGTCTTGATGAAGCCGGGAATGTCGCGCGGATTCGTGATCAGGATGTTGCGCGCTCCGTAGCGCATGAACGCCAGGCAATTCACCGTGAGCGAGAAGATGTGGTACAGCGGAAGCGCGGTGATGATGTGCTCTTGACCTTTACGCAAAAGCGGCTTCATCCACTGAACGATCTGTTCCATGTTCGCGCAGATGTTCCGGTGCGTGAGGACCGCGCCTTTCGAAACGCCCGTCGTGCCGCCGGTGTATTGCAAAAACGCCGTGTCGTCGAGGGTCAGCTCGGCCGGAGTGTAGGGCTTCGCCGAGCCGATCTCGAGCGCCTGACGGAAACGGTACGCCGTCGGCAAATTGTAGGCGGGCACCATTTTCTTCACGTACTTCACGACCGCGTTCACGATCATGGATTTCGGGAAAGGGAGCAGGTCCCCGATGTCGGTCACGACGATCGATTCGATCGGCGTTTCTTTCAGGATTTTTTCGAGATTCGAACCGTAGTTCGAGAGGATCACGATCGCCTTCACGCCGGCGTCTTTGAACTGGTGACGCATTTCCACGGGGGTGTAGAGAGGGTTCGTATTCACGACGATGAGTCCGGCGCGCAGCGCTCCGAAGAGCGCGACGGGGAATTGCAGAAGGTTCGGCATCTGGATGGCGATGCGGTCGCCCTTCTTCAGTTTCAGCTCGTTTTGCAGAAACGAAGCGAATTGGCCCGACATCCGGTCCAGGTCGCGAAAGCTCAAAGAGACGTCCATGTTCGTGAAGGCGGGGGCGTCCCCGTGTTCACGAATGGCCTCGTCGATCACGGTCAAGATGGACTTGAACGGAGTCAGATCGATCTCGCGACTCACACCTTCGGGGTACGAACGCAGCCAGGGTTTTTGTTGCGATGACGTCATGCGGTCCCTTTCGCTAAAGAAGTTCTCAGTTGATGACGGTTCATTGTGGTGGGCGCGCGCTTGGCCAATCAAGCAAAAACTCCAGTTCCTTCATCGACTTGGATGCGAAGTTTGAAGCGCTTCGCGAGCGCCACTTTTCGGCCCGCGGGCGCGAGTTCGTGTTTCAAGCTGAGGCGTCTTGAAGTGAGACGTGTAAGCATCTGAAATTACAAACTTTAATTGGAGGCTTGTGGGGCGTCTTGGCGGCGAAAATTGCACCACCGAGGGGTATGAAACCGAGCCGCGCGTTTTCCACATTTTGGTTCTTGGGATTGGGGCTTCTGCTCGCTCTCAATACCGGCTGCACGCCGAAGACCGAAATCGCGACACCCGTCGTGCCCGCGAAGAGCGCAAAAAAGGTGGTCGTGAAGACGCTCCGCCAAGCCGAGATGAAACCCGAAGACAAACAACTCAAAGACTGGGCGATCGAACTGAAAAAATCGCACGAGATCTTCCGCGAAGTTTGGGCGCACCTTTGGGAAGACCGTTTGCAGAATCCGATGTCGGTTTTCTTCGAGGTCGAGCGACTTCTGCAAACTCACAAAAATCCCGAGACCGGTCACTTTCAAGCGCGTCGGACCGAATGTCCCGCGAAGGCGAGTGAAGTGGAGTTCCTGCGCGACGCCGCGGGCGCGATTCAAGGCGGCGTATTTTACCGTTTGCCCTGTCGCGGAACCGAGCTGCTTTCGGGACGCACGGAAATCGCACGTGTGCATAAAAACGGTCGCCGTCAGATGTGGAGCTTCGTGAACGAAGCGATGCCGCGCGCGGCGGGACAGAGTATGGCGTTTTTGCGTGAAACCACACGCTGTGTGTCCAGTCTGGATGAACGGTCGCGGATGACGGCGCTCGAGTGTCAAAACCTGGGGCAAAACCGCGATCTCGAAATGCACATCAACTTCTCGCAGTTCAGATATCAAAAGAATGCGGCCACACTCGTCGAGGTCGAAGGGAAGAAGTTCAAACTCTTGACGACGCCGGTCTGTGACAGTCCGAAGTTCTGTACGACGTTGAAGGTTCCCCTTGCGGGAACGATTCAGGTTTTTGACGACACCGTGTCGGAGCAAGTGCGCCAGGAGCGCCTGCAGGCGATGCGCAAAAAGGAACGCGACGAAGAGGCGAAAGAGGCCTTGGAGCAGCATAAGAAAAACATCGCGGAACTTCAGAAAAATCCCCCGAAGATGGCGCCGGCCCCGGGGAGTCCTACTCCGTCGATGCCGTCCGGAGTGATTCCGGGGCAGACGTTGGGACACGGTCAGCTTCCTCCCGGCGTGGAGCCTCAATTCGGTGGCGACGCCTTTATCGGGAATGATCAAGCCGGACCGCCGAGCTTCTCGCCTCGACCCGTCGGTGCCGATGGCATCGCGGTGGACCCCGTCATGGAGTTCGAGCACGGCGAAGCGACGCCCGGCGTGGCGACGCCCGGCCCCCAAATCCTTTCCGAGGAAGAGTACAATGCTCGTCTCGGTCAACCTGATGGCGGCGCCCCCGTGGAGCTGCCTCGCGAAGCCCATCACCAACCCATCGAGCGCTAAGGCGCGGGTCACGCCGCAGTGAGCTTGCGCGGGTCACGCCGCGACATCCCTATACGTCACGGGGAAGTCGGCTTAATTTTGGGGGTGGAGGCTCACCCCATGGCAAAAAAGAAAAGCGCTTCGAAAAAGACCCGCCCGAAGGCCGCAAAAAAAGCGGTGAAAAAAACCACGAAAAAGAAAAGCGTGCGCAAGGCCGCGACGGTGAAGAAAACCGCCAAGAAAAAGGCGGCCCCCGCGAAGGCCGGCAAGGCCATGGCGAAAACATCCGTCGCGAAGCCCGGCTACCGTGGACCCGCGATCGGCGCGATGGTTTCGGACTTTGCGCTGCCCGCCACCGGCGGTGAATTCCGTCTCTCCACGCACAAGGGACAAAAGATCGTCCTCTATTTTTATCCGAAAGACGCGACTCCCGGTTGCACGCTGGAAGGTCACGATTTTTCGAAACTCAAAAATGATTTCGCGGCCGCCGGCGCGGTGGTGATGGGTGTTTCGCGCGACGATATGAAGTCGCACGAAAAATTCAAAGCCAAAGAAGGCTACAGCGTCGATCTCATCTCGGACGTGAACGAAGAACTTTGTCAGATCTTCGACGTCATCCAAGAGAAGAACATGTACGGCAAAAAGGTCTTGGGCGTTGAGCGCAGCACCTTCTTGATCGACGCGGACGGAAAGCTGGCGAAAGAGTGGCGGAAAGTCTCTGTGCCCGGCCACGCCGCGGAAGTCCTGGAAAGCGTCAAAGCTTTGTGAGTGCCCCGTGAGCTGGATCGACATCAGTCCCATCATCAGCGAGCGCCTCGGCGTTTTCCCCGGAGACACGCGCTTTTCGCGCGAGATTTTGCTCGACTACGCGAAGGGGCACAATCTGCGCTTGTCCGCGGTGAAAACGACGCTGCATCTGGGAGCGCATGCGGATAGCGTGGGGCACTACCATCGCGATGGCGGGGGCGTGGATCAGCGCGATGTGGGGGCTTACCTCGGAACCTGTCAGGTCGTGCACGTAAAAACGGGGCAAGGCCGCATTCAGCTCCAAGATGTCGCGGGGCTCGTCGTGAAAGCGCCGCGCGTGCTTTTTCGCACGGACTCGTTCCCGGATCCGGATCATTGGAACTCGGATTTTCGCAGCTTCTCTCCGGAGGTGCTGACGTTTTTGGCCGATCACGACGTGAAGCTCGTCGGCATCGATACGCCGAGCGTGGACCCGGAAGACTCGAAGGCTCTGGAAAGTCACCAGATCCTGCACGCGCGCGGGATGGCGGTCCTGGAAGGACTCGTGCTGACGCAGGTCGGGGAAGGACTTTACACGCTGATCGCGCCGCCGCTCTTGATCGAGGGCGCGGACGCGTCCCCCGTGCGGGCGCTTCTGCATCCGCAGGCCGGGCTGATTCCGGAATAACCCGGCGCGCGGGCGTGGTCCGCGCGGAATTTTCCCGTTACGCTTGATCGATGCGTTCTTTGTTCGCTTTTCTTCTTTTGACGTTCGCGGTCGCGTTGCATCTGCACGCGCGGGTCGAGGACGGGGTCCTTCTCGTGATCGACGATCCGCGATTGCTCGCGGCTCTCGAAGAGAAGGGATTTTCGGCGCCCGAAAAGATTGAAGGCGCGAAAGTCACGCCCGCGCATCTGCAGTCCTGGTCCGCGAAACCCTTTTACGACTCCATCCGCAAACAGCTCGTCACCGATCTCCAAGAGGTGAAGGCGGGGGACCGCGCCCTTGGCGTCACGATGGCGAACGGGCACCGCCTGTTCAACGGCGAGTGGCTCGCGAGCCCCGACGCGCGTTTCGATCTGGTCGGCGTCGTGAATCGTCTGGACCGCGCCTCTTTTTATCGGGCCACCGACGAGGGGGCCTGCGGCGAGATTCGTTTCATCTACCGGTTGAGCTACACCCGGCGCATGAAAAATCTCGAAGGCGTCATGGAGACCGTCTACACGCGGCTGCCGATGACGTTGAACGTGGTGTACTGGGCCCCGGGCCCGGACTGTCAGGGAACCGCGAAGTTGTGGCTGCGCGCGGGCGAGCCGAAACTCGCCGACGTGGACGCGCTGCTCGCCGGCCCCCTGAAGCCCGCGCTTTTTCCGATTCAAAAACTCAAAAGCGTCGAGATCAATCTGCAGTCCGTGCGTTGGCCCTCGACGATCCGGCCGGATTTGGGCGGGCACGCCGAGTACATCCTGCGCGTTTTTCACCGCACGGGCGGGAAGTTCGTGCCTGCGGGACTTGAGAACACCCCGGACATGGCGCGGCCGTCCTTGGGGGCGGATCTGAAAAAACACCTTCGGCAAAACGAGGTTCGTCAGGCCTTCGACGAAGGGATCGCGGTCTTACCCGAAAAGTTTCTGGCCAAACGCGCGACCTCGGTCGCCTTCTACGGGCAAAGTCGCCAGGCGAACCGGCCCTTCGAAAAATTCCTGACCGAAAAAGACGTTCGCGATCTGGTCTACGACGGCGCGAAGTTCGTGAAGTCGCCGGCGGGTTACGTGCGGCGACTGAACGAGATGTCGTGCATGGGCTGCCACCAAGGTCGCTCGATTGCGGGCTTTCATTTCGTCGGCATCGACGCTCCCGGCACGCATCCGGCGAACGCGATCAAGGTTTCGCACTCGGCGCATCTGCTGCTCGACCTGCCCCGGCGTGCGGCTTTCGTGAAGGCCGTCGCGGGCGGCACCGGCGCGGATCCCGCGCGTCCTTTCGCCGAGCGGGTCGAAACCGCGAAGGGCGGTTACGGCGAGCACTGCGGACTCGGGAACGATCCGACGTTCAAGGCGTGGACCTGCGAAAAGGGACTCGAATGCCGACTGGAGAGCGGTCCCGCGAACGGCTCGCCGGTGGGCGTATGTCTACCGCCGCGCGGACGCGTGGAGTTGGCGCGCTCGGGCGATCCCTGTGATCCGGGCCGGATGACCCAGAACTTCAACGCCCATAAGGATCGTCTGACCGACAAAAAAATCGAAAATTGCGGCGAGCACCGCGGCTGCTTCGCGGCCGGCGAAGGTTTCCCGGGCGGTCTTTGTTTCGGGGATTGCGATAAACTCGAAAGCGGCGAGGCCTGCGGTCTGATCGCGGTTTACGGTTTCAACGAATGCCTGTTTCAGGGAAAGCTCTTCACCGATTGCCTGAAGAACCACACGGGCCCGATCTCACTTCGCAAATGCGACGAAAATACCCCGTGCCGCGACGATTACATCTGCACCGGCACGGCCGAGGGCCCGGGCACCTGCATCCCACCCTATTTCCTGTTCCAGCTCCGCCTGGACGGCCACGTCAAACCCGTCTCCCGCGAAAGGTAGCGCCTACCATCCGGAAGGTACCTGCTACTTTCCGAAAGGTAGCAGGTACCTTTCAGAAAGTAGATGCTACCTTTTTTCGCTAGTAGTGGAACGACATCCGCTTTTGCAGTTCGGCGGGGAGTGGCGGGATCTGCGAGCGCGGGATCAGGAAGGTGGCCAGGTTGAAGAGGTCGCCGTAGATTTTGTGCTTTTCGGTGGCCGAGCGCAGATAGTCGTGGCCCGAGGTGCCGCCGGTGCCGATCTTGCGGCCGAGCATCCGGTGCGCCATCAGCGCGTGTTTGTAGCGCCACTCGGTCATCTTTTCGTCGATGTTCTGCAGAACCCGCAGCAGGCGGAAGGGTTGTTGCAACGCCGGTTCGTCGCGGTAGATCTGGACGAAGAGGGCGCCCTGCAGGCCCTTCAGGCCCATACGGAAGTAGCCCTGCTCTTGCAGCTTCGCGTATTCGGCGGGTTCGAAGATCGAGCGGAAGGTTTTCAGAGACGCTTCGATCTGCGCGCGGGTCCGGGCTTTGGTTTCGTCGTTCAAGTGGGTCGCGCTGTCCACCAGCTGCAGGTCGCCCACGAGCAGCTTTTCGACCGCTTCGCGGTAGGTCTTCCAGAATTCGAAGTCGCCGTCTTTCAAGAAGGGCGTGCGCGCGAGCCATTTTTCGACGGCGTCGAAAAGGCTGTCGCCTTCGAGCATCTTCAGCATGCGGGTCTGCTCTTCGGGTTTCAGGGCCGCGTGGAAGGGCGTGCCGTTGAAGACCAGGCGCTGTTCGCTGCGCAAACCCAAGAGCGTTTCAATGGCGCGCCACTGGAAGCTCTGAAAACCGCTCGCCGGGAAAAGCGCGTCGCGGAAGTCCATGAAATCGAGCGGCGTCATCGTTTCGAGGACATCGATCTGCTGGTTGATGAGCTTCTGGATCTCGAAAATGCGTTCAAGGCGCGCGCAGGCGAGACCCATCTGCGATTCGTGGACGTCTTCGCCACGGAAGATTTCGAGCACGGATTCCAGTTCCCACAGAATCTGGCGGAACCACAGCTCGTAGGTCTGGTGGACGACGATGAAGAGCATTTCGTCGTGCGCTTTCAGGCCGAACTCGGGGCCGCGCGGAACTTGAGAGCCCAAGAGCGAGTTCAGTTTCAAATAGTCGTAGTAAGTGACCGCGGGGTACTTCATGTTTTCGGGCTCCCTTGGCGCTTGAGGACTTCGTGAATCGAAGAGTGAATCATCAGGGCCGCCACGCGCGATGTGCGGTTGTCGACATCATGCGGAGGCGAGACCTCGTAAATCCCCAGTCCCTTCACGTCGAAATGAGTGAAAAGCCAGGGCCACAAAAGCTGCAGATCGCGCACTTCCAGGCCCGAGGCGTTCGGCGCCGAACAGCCGGGCGCTTCGCTCGAGCGCAAGCAGTCGATGTCGAGGCTGAGAAACAAAGGACGACGCGGAGCGGGCTCAAGAACCCCGGCGAGACTTTCTTTCAAGCCGTGCTGCTGGATCTCTTCCAGGCTGACGACGCTTGCGCCATTTTGCAGCGCCCACTCCCAGTGAAAGGGGCTGTTGCAATGATTCTGAAGTCCGACCTCGACGAAGTCGAAGGTGTCGGGGAAGGCCTCGATCAAACGCCGAAACGGCGTGCCGCTCGTCGGGCCCCGGTCGAGGGGGCGCACGTCGAGGTGCGCGTCGAAATTGATGACGATGGGTTTTTCGCCGCCGTTTTTGGTGAAGGCGTCCAGAAAGCCCGCGGCGTCGGGATAGCCGTAGTCGTGACCGCCGCCGAGCGTGATCAAAAAACTTCCGCGCTCTTGGTGGTGGGCGGCCGCCGCTTGGCGCAGCAGTTCCCCGCGATCCCCGAGTCTCATGCCGTCGAAGACCCAGTCGCCTTGATCGCGCACCAAGCAGGTGCGTGGCCAGCTGCGGGCGGGCGTCATGCGGTAAAGGCACAGACGGATGGCTTCGGGGGCGAGGGCCGCTCCGGGGCGTCCGCCGTTCAGGCGAATTCCCTCATCGTCGGGATAGCCCCAAAGTGTCGCGACCTCGGGACCTAGATCCTCAAGCGTGAATTCGCCGAGGCGTGGGTCCTCGGGGTCAGACCGCGAGAAAAAGAGTTTTTCATCACACGGCTGCAAAAAAGAGTTGGGGTCTGTCACGGATTCTTTCGCACCAGTTCGAGCGGTTTTTCAAACGCGCCCGTGTCGAGGTTGATGAATTGCAGAACCAGACGCTCGCGCTCGATCTTCATCGTCGCGATCGAAACCGACTGCGCGCCCGAAACGAAAATCTTCCAGCGGCTGCCGGTGTCGGGCGCGACGCTGTAGTCGAACATCGCCACGCGGTCGTAACCGAGCGTGCGGGGATTGAAGATGCTGAGCGTATTGTAGGATTCGAACGTGACCAGGGCCCGGTCCTGCTTGGAGTGCCAAGGGCCGAGCAAAGAATAGAGGCCCACGAAGTCGACCGTTTGGACCAGGAAAACGGTGCCGAAGAACTCGCCTTGGCCCTGATAGAAATCCTGATCGGCGAGGCGCTCGAGATTGCGTTTGGCTTCTTCCGTGGAGGGACGCATCTCGAAGAGCGCGGTGGACTCAGGCAGCTGCAGATAGCGTGCGCCTTCCTTCACCTTCACGACGCCCGTCACCGACGCGGCGTGGGCGAAGGCGCTCAAGCAAAACACCGCGATCCAACTTGTCAGTCTCGTCAGTGCCCAATTCCAGAATGAGGAACCTCGGCGGGCAGTTACGCTCCGGAGGCTCAAGTCGAGCTTCAACTTCATAAAGCCCACCATGAACACCGTGATTCCGAAAGGGGGTCAATCCTGAACGTATAACTTGGCGCATTACGTCTGTTCATTTTCCTCGGTGATTTCAAGATTTCTGTTCATAATAGAAGCACCAGGAGGGTTTGGTAATGACCGACTTTGTCCGAGAACTCGAGAGAGTTTATCCGGCGACAGTCAAATCGCTGCGGCGTGCTGATCAGGAAGATCTCATCCACCAGTTTGAAAATTTCTTGATGGAAGACCTCTCGGGCGTCTCAGAGCCCGCACGTTGGCTTCCGCTGTTTCTGAAGACCCGGGCCGTTCCGGGTAAAATCTTGCAGGCTTCGGAGTGGGAGTGGGCTCACTTCGTCTGTCAAATTGTCGACTACGGTCGTCGGCCCCTGGATCCGGGGCAGATCCACATCAATCCGTCGATGCAGTTCATCGAGCTGCACGAGTCCGTCCCCGATTTGCGGCGGGACTCGGGTCTTTACGGAATTTTTGTGTTCGGGAACCGCGTGCACTCGCGCCAGTTCGCGTTGGGCGAGGCCCTGCTTCTAGAGACCCTTCATGAAGATCGTAAGTTCAGTCGTTCGCAGCTGATCGAGGCGGCACGGATCGAAGCGCAGTCGTGGCCCCAGCTTCAAGCTGTCGACTGGGATTCTTTGTTGAATGAAATGACGGTGGCGGGCGTCCTGACGGAGTCGCCTCCGGCAACCACACCCTAGGAGGGGCGGATGAAACGGATTTTATTGGGCCTTCTGGTGAGCCTGCTGGCGACACCGGCCTTTGCGGCATCGGCGGGGAGCGGTTTCCACGTCGGGCTCAGCGCACTGAAGTACGACGAGGCTTGGTCGGGCGATGCCTATGCGACGGGCGAGCAAAAAGATAACCGTACGCACTTCGATCTCAAGCTGGGCTATTTGTTCTCGAACTCCGTTTATGTCGGTGCTTTGTACTCCAACCTCAGTCGCAACACGACGACCGATTCACCGTCGCGCACGGCGACCGGTTTGAGCGTCGGTTACCATGCGGCTTCGGGCCTGTATTTTGACGTGAACTACTTCCTGCAAGCCGAGTACAACGTCGGCGGCAATACGACCTACAAAGAGGGTTCCGGCTTCGGCGCGGACTTCGGTTACAACATCCCGATGTCGTCGTCGTTCTACTTGGGCTTCCAGTTGTCGTACAAGTCGCTCACGTTCAAAAAGATCAACACGATCTCGAGTTCGAATACGCAAACCGAACTCGCGCCGATGTTCAATCTCGGTTTCGTGTTCTAAGAAATTCCGTTACAAAATCGGAATCGAAAGGCCCGCGTCAGCGGGCCTTTTTCGTTGGCGCGTGCCGCGCGCGGACGGCATCATGAAAGCACAAACTTTTTCCGAGACCCGCGGGCGCGGATCTTTCGATCAGGAGGAGCTGGTGGGGCGTAACGCCTTGGCCGCATTGACGGCCATTTTGTTTTTGCAGACGGGCTGCGCGATCTTGCACCACGTGCAGATCGGGCAAATCGACAGTCGCGACGGGAACGCCGCATGGATTCCCTTCGAGGTCATGGTCTCTGAGACCGGCGTGAACACCGAAGAGATCGGCCGCTTCGCGAAAGCCGCGAACAACGGTCAGAACAACGCCGTCAGCGACGCCGCCGCGATCGTGAGCCTGTTCCAGATCGGGCCGCGGACGGGGAATCTGGTGTACAACCAGACCTACGCCGAAAAAGTGATCTACCTTATTCACGAGAAGTGCCCGTCGGGCCGCGTGACGGGACTGATGTCCGTGCGTGAGATGCGTAAGTATCCCGCGATCTCGGGCGAAATCGTGAAAGTGACCGGTTATTGTTTACGGACCCGCAAAGCGGGGAAAGGTTCGGACACATGAAAAAGCTTTTAGGTTTGGGGTTGGCATTGAGTTTGGTATTGAGCCTTGCGGGTTGCGCGTCGATCAACTCGGTTTCGCTGACGCCCGTGCCGGCAGGACGTCAAAACGTCGTCCGTTCGCAGGTCGAAAAGACGATCATTCTTGGTTTTAACTTCGACAATGACTTCATCAATCCCATCGTACAGGACTTGAAGCGCCAATGCCCGAACGGAACCGTCACCGGTATCCTGACCAAGGATGAAATCATCAGCTACTTCCTGGTCTACACTCACCGCGTGGTCGCGACCGGTTACTGCTCCACCGCGACCACCGCGTCGGCGGGACGTCGGAACGCTGCAAGCGTTCAAGGAAGCAGCAACGCTGCGAGCGTTGAAGGTGCGGAATGAGACTCGCGCTGATCGCTCTGTCCGCGCTTGTCTTCGCGGGCTGTGCGCACTCCATTCACCAGGTCCATACGTCGGACTTCGTGCCGATGGCGGAGCTTGAGAGCGGCAAAGTCGTGCGCGGTTACGCCGAGCAGTTCGTCATCATGGGCTTCGTGCAAGAAACGGATTACGTGAACCAGGCCTACGCCGACATTCAACGTCAGTGTCCGCGCGGTCAGATCACCGGCATCACGACGCAGCTCTCGACGAGCATGGGCTTTTTCTCGTGGACCAATAAGGCCCTCATGCAGGGACTTTGCACCGGCGGAAACTAAGTCTTCCGGCGAAACGCGTAGATCAGAAGTGCCAGGGCGGGAAGAGTCAATCCCGCCCAGGACGTGAGCTCCCATCCCCCGCGGGCGTAAGCCCAAGCCCCCAAAGTCGATCCGGCCGCACCGCCGATGAAAATGATCGCGATGTAAAGACCGTTCAGGCGTCCGCGCGTGTGCGCGGGCAGCATGAAGATCGTGCGCTGTCCAAGGACAAGGTGCGCACTCACGCCGGCGTCGAGTAAAATAGCGGCGGCCAGTAAACCCATCAGCGCAAGTGAACTTCCCCGTTCGACGATGAGCCCATCATTGAAGTGATGCCCGATGACGAAGCTGAACGCGCCCGCGCCCAGCGCGATCCAAGTCGCGCGCCGGGTGTGCCCGCGATCCGCCATACGCCCGGCGAAGGGGGCGGCGACCGCGCCCGAAACGCCGGCCAGCGCGAAGACCGCGATTCCTGTCTGCGACAAGCCGAAGTCCGGGCCCGCGAGGTAAAGCGGGACCGCCGTCCAGAAAAGGCAGAACGCCCCGAACAGGCAGCCTTGATAGAACGCGCGTTCGCGCAGTGCGGGCGTCGTTTTTAAAAGTGTCCACATCGAGGCGAGCAGACTCGGATAACGCAGTCCCAACGAAGCCGGGCGCCGCTCGGGGAGAAGCGCGCGCAAAGCGAGGGCCAGGATCGTCATCAACGCCGCGGACAACATGAAGATCGCGTGCCAGCCGAAGAAACTTGTCATGAAACTCGAGAGCGGCCGCGAGAGCATGATCCCGATCATGAGTCCGCTCATCATCGAACCCACGACCTGCCCGCGGCGCTCCTCGCTCGCGAAGTGTGCCGCGTAGGGGACGAGGATCTGGACCGTCGAGGTGCCCAGGCCCGTCGCGAAGGCCGCCGCGAAGTAGGGCAGCGCCTGATCCGCGAAGATCAATCCCAGTAGACCGAAGATCGCGATCGAGAGCATGGACAGGATCAACCGACGATTTTCGATGAGGTCGACGAGCGGCACCGCGAAAAGAACGCCGAGTCCGTAGCCGATCTGCGTGAGCGTCACGACGAGGCCCGCGGCGGCGGGATCGATGCCGAGGGCTTCGCTGATTTCGCGGACCAGGGGTTGCGCGTAGTAGAGATTCGCGGCGACCACGCCCACCGCAATTGTCAGAAGAAAAAGCACCGCACGGGACATGGCGCGACTTTACGCCCGGGGGACGGGCTCCGCAACTGGAGCTTTTCTTCTAATGTTTGTCCAGGAAGTTCGGCACCGGGGACGACTGGTAGTCGGCGCCGCCGCCTTCGGGTTTCAGATCTTCGAGGGACAGATCGAAGTACTCGATCCGGCCGTTTCGCTCGTAAGCGATGCAGCCTTTTTCGTTGGCGCTGATGTTGAAACCCGCGCCCCACCAGTAGTAACCGGGAAGGCCGCCGGTCGTATTGTGTTTGTGCGTGGGGTTTTGCACGAGGGCGAGTTCGCCCTTTGCGCGGTTATCGCCGACGAGGTTGCGCGAGAAAAAGCGCCACTGCAACCGACGATCGGGCAGTAGCTGTGAGTTGTCGTCGGTCATGCGGAGCTGTTCGGCCGTATGGTAAACGACGAGGAGTTCGGGATCGTGGAAGAAACGGTTGTAGGTCTTCGACATCTCTTTCACGGGCGAGTTGCGGTATTCGGCCGCGTACTTCGCTTCGGGAATCAGGAAATGCGAGTGGCCCATGTCGGGGAAGAAAAGCCCGTCGATGTAGTCGTTACGGAAGGCGGTCTCGACGTGGCGGATGACGCTCAAAACGAAGCGGTAGGGAAGCTCGACGTGACCGCCGCGGTCCGCGCCGAACGGCAGCATCAGCGAGCCGCGGTTCTCATCCCAGTAGGCGCGATCGGGCAGGCGTTTCGCGCCGGAGTAGATCTCGCGGAATTTCTCGATCATCTCGGGTAGCGAAAAGTTCCAGTGAAAGTCGTTTGAATGCAGTCGGGGATCGTTCGCGCCCTCGCGTGCGCAGCGAAGCTGAAGGTCGCGCGGAAGATTCGGAGCGGCGGCGGCGCCGATGGAGAGGGTCAAAAGGCAAAGGGTGATGATCGCGCGCATGGGGCCTCCGTTCGTTTTTCCGAGGGTCGGCTCAGGGTTAGTCGGAGGGGGTGCGGGCGCGCAAGGGACGGGGGCTTCGCTGTAAAATGGACAGTGCGTTTCGTGGGGACGCGCTGATGCGTCCCATTCGGGATTATTTGGGAAGGATCTCGGTCATGGTTTTCATGATCTCGAGGGGATAGCGGCCCAGGGCATTGATCATGTATTTCTTGGCCGCCTCGGCGCGGGGGACGCCCTCGAAAGCGACCATGCGGTCCAGGGCATTGGCGGCGGCGACGTAGATCGCCAGCGGCTCCATTTGTGACTCTTTCAGGCCGTTGGGGAAGCCACCGCCGTCGATATACTCTTCGTGCTGGGCGATGATTTTTACGACCTGCGTGTCCATGTGTTTGAGCGCCTGGAGTTTGCGGGCTCCTTCCGCGGGATGGCTGCGATAGTACTTCATCTCGTCTTCGGAAAACTGCGCGAGCGGGCGGGCGATCTCGATGGCGGAATGGAAGTGCTCGATGTCGTGAAGAAGCGACGCGAGCACCAGAATCTGGATCGCGCGTTTGTCGAACTTGCCGATTTTTTGCGCCGCCGCGGTCGCGAGTGTCGCGACCGTGACACCGTGATGGGCGATGGAGCGGTCGATGTTTTCGATCTGCAAGATGATCCCGGCGGCGCGCGCCTCGGCGGCAAGGAACTGGGCGAAACGTTCGGAATCCTCTTTCGCTTTTTGGTAATGCTCGGGGCTTTCGGGATTTTCGAAAACGGCCTCGGCGGCACTTTCTTTGATGCCTTGGACGATCTCGCAGCGGACCTCGAGCGGCTTGCCGCTGAGGGGATCGAACGCCATCGAGATGTTGCGTGAAAGGTAAGTGCGGTAGTTCGCCTCTTCGTCGGGAATGATGAACATCTTCTTGAGTTTTTTCTCGCGCAGACGTTTCAGGCGCGGCCCTTCGAAGCTGTCCCCTTGCCGCAAATACAGAATGTAGCGGTCGTTGATCTTGATGTACGCGTTGAAATCGATGGGGACATCCCCACGCAAAGTCGAGACGCGAATGGGGAGGAAATTCATTTCCAAGGCGCTCTCCGGACTGTTAGGCTTGTTTCCATGTCAGCACAAGATTTGAAATTGATGAATGAATTTCGAGGTCGGGCCCAGCCACTGATCGTGCAAATGACCGGAATTCTGGAAGAGGTCGAGGGTCAATTGCCCTCGGCCGCGCGGCTGACGGAGTTCGCGCGCATCATCGACCTCATTCATCAGACGAGCCGGACCTTGGGGCAGGGGGCGGACAATCTTATGCACCCCATCCACCGCATCGGCGATTACGCCCTGATCTGCCGGGCGGTCGCGCAACAAACCGCCGAGATCACCGAAAATCAAACGCTCTTCGATACGGCGGTCGCGCTTCTGATGGACGCGACCGAAGTGCTGAACGAGATGGTCGAAATGAAGGGCGAGGGGAAGGAAGATCCGGTCCGTAAATTCCTGAATCAAAAGCTGGTCGAGCGGCTGCAATGGCTGAACTACCAGTTTCGCGGGATGATCCCGAAGAGCAAGATCCCCGAGGACAAAAAGCTCAATCAGGGCGACATCGACGATCTGCTGAAGAAGCTGGGCGTGGCTTAGGCGGGGGCGGGCTTACGTGGGCTCGCTGCGGAGTTCGCGTTGGTTTGGAATCGGATTTTGATCCTGCGCCCCACATCCCTTCCGAATCGCAATTCAGGTTTGGCTCACGATGCCGTCCGCGGACAACACTGGATATCCAGTGCTCATTGGAGAAAGCTTGTTAATCCACAAGAAATTCATACATCGTTTTAGCGGCGCAACGTGTTCGAAGTTTTCCGAGCGCAAATATAAAAATCTGTTGACCGATTTTCTCGCTCGCGAGGAACGCTTTGAGCGCGAGGAGGCTCCGTGGATCGAAAAATTTGAATTTGGGTCGGCAAAGATCGCCGCAAGAGCCTGTCCGTGGCAATAGCGAGAGGTTTGCCTCAGGTTCTCCATCGCGAAAACGTCTCTCCCAAAAAAACCGTGTTAAACAAAAGCCATGACGAATCAAGAGCTACACCTCAAAACCAAATCCGTCGCGAAAACTTATCTGCAGATCGAGGCTGACCTGGTGGCGCTCCTGATCGAGATGGATCGTCGCCGCGCCTTCCGCGATCTTGGGTACGCGAGTCTCTTTCAGTACTGCGTGCTCGAACTCAAACTCTCCGAAGCGGTGACGTCGGCGTTCATCACCGTCTCCAGAAAAGCCGCGGTCGTTCCCGATCTGATGGAGGCTCTCGAGGCTCAAGTCCTTACGGTATCGAAAGCCGCGAAGATCACGTCCGCACTGGATATCCAGCACGTCGAAGAAACCAAGCAAGTGATCGAGTTCGCTTCTCAGCATTCGGCCGCGGAAACGGAAAAGTGGCTTCGTGAGAAGAAGGGGCTCGAGACTCTCCATACGCTGAAAATCGATTCAGCCACCATGGCGAAACTCAAAAAAGCGCGGACTCTCACGAAACGCGATCTCACACTCGAAGAGACCCTGAATATGTCCCTGGACGAGTACATCCAAAGGCACGATCCGCTTGAGAAAGCGAAGCGCCGTTTCGAGCGTGAACGCTCGGCGGAAGAGCGTCTCGCCCGCGACGAGGCCAAGAAAGAAATCCTGAATCACAAAAGCTCAAACGGCGTTGGATATCCAGCGGAGCGGGCTCGGCCGCTGTGCCCGCCGGGAAAGCGCCGACCGCTTCCGGCGCACGTCAAACATCTCGTGATCCGTCGGGACGAAAATCGTTGCACCCACGAGATCCGGCCGGGGCTCCGCTGCGACCACAGAAAATTCTTAGAGATTCATCACCGGCGGCCTCTCTCGGAAGGCGGGCGGAATGTGATGGAAAATCTTGAGCTTCTTTGTTCCGCGCATCACCGGTCGAGACATCGGTAGAGCTGAGTTTTGACGAATCCAGTCGTGGCGGCACGAAGGGCGCGGCTCGGCCGGGGGCTGGTTTTTGGATCTTCTTACCGCCGCCGCAAACTCACAACGAAGCGCACGAGCTGCACGCTCCACAGCAGCGCGAACAGCGTCCCGAACTTCACGAGGTCGGCCTTTTCGATGGACAGGACGTGCGCCGTGACCAGAAACGCCGCGAGGTGGACCGCGCGGTGGATGTTCTTCCAGTCCCGGCCGCCCAGACGGCGCACCGAAAAATCGTTCGACGTCGCGGCCAAAAGGCCCAGCAGCAAAAACGCGAGCGAGCCGAACATCAGGTAGGGCTTCGAGATCATTTGTTCAAAGGCCTTCGCCTCAAACCCCTCGTAGGCCAAATACAAAAAGACGTGGCCGCACAAAATCACGAAGGTCCATACGCCCAAAAAGCGCCGGGTCAGCACGAGCGCCCGCAGCCCCACCGGCCGCGCACGCACGAACGCGAGCGCCGCCCCCACCAGCAAATTCAGCAGTAAAAAATAAAGCGCGACCTCGCCCATCAGGTGATTGAGCGTCTTCGCCGGATCCGCGCCCAGTCGGTCCGCGAAGATCAGGTAGATCCAGTAGACCAAAGGGATCAGCGACAGAACCTTCAACACGCGTGCGAGCGTCTTCGCCGTCAGGGGGGCCGTCATTCGCGCCCCCTTAGTAGTTCTTCTTCAGGTCGAGGCCCGTGTACAGACTTGCGACCTCTTTGGCGTAACCGTTGAACAGCAAAGTGGGTTGCCGCTTCGGGAAAAAGCTTTTCGAAAGAACCCGCTCGGTCGCCTGCGACCAGCGCGGGTGATCGACCTCGGGATTCACGTTCGCGTAAAAACCATACTCGCTCGGCGCGAGCTCTTGCCAAAGCGTCTTCGGTTGGGTGGCGGTGAATTCGATTTTCACGATCGACTTGATGCTTTTGAAGCCGTACTTCCAAGGTACGACCAAGCGCAGGGGCGCGCCATTTTGTTTCGGCAGGGGTTTACCGTAAAGCCCCGTGGCGAGCAAGGTCAGCGGATGCCGGGCTTCTTCGAGCGTGAGGCCTTCCGTATAGGGCCACGGATAGTGCGGAAGCTTCGCGATATTGGGACCGATCTTCGCGTCGCCGAAGGTCGTGAACTTCACGAACTTCATGCCGGCCTTGGGCTTCAGCGCCGCGATCAAACGCCCCAGCTCGAAACCCGTCCACGGCACCACCATGGACCACGCCTCCACGCAGCGAAAACGGTAGACGCGCTCTTCTTCGCCGCCGCCCATTTCGATCAGCTCGCGCACGGAAAAGGCGCGCGCGTTCTCGGTGCCCGTGATTTCGACTTTCCACGCGGCGGGATCGAGTTTCCAGTTCTTCGTCGCGGGAGTGACGTCTTTGTCGAGATTGAATTCGTAGAAATTGTTGTACGAGGTCGCGAGTTCTTCGGGCGTGAGCGAAAGGCCCGCGCCGTCGAACTTCGCGTTCTTGCGGGCGGCGCCGTAAGCCTCGGCGGTCGCAAGCCCCGCGAGTCCCGCAAGTCCCGTTCGGGAAAGGAGAACGTGGCCCAGTCCCCAAAGGCTGCCGTGCCGCATGAATTGGCGGCGGTTGCGGTAAAAAACTTCGGGAGTCACGACGAGTTTCGGATCTTCTTCGCGCTTCATCCCCTCAGCCTGAAACCCGAGGCTTCTTCGCGCAAGCTTGGCCGCGTCAACGTCGTGAACGCGCGGTCAAATCAACTGGCTCCGCGTGCGCGCGGCGAGCTCGCCCAAGTCCGGATCATCCAGGAGCGCCTCGACCTCCGGAAGCAAAGCGAGCAGGCGGCGGTTGCCGATGACGACCAGGGCATTTCTCCTGAGGCCCACGGGTTTCGCGCGCGACAAAGGCGTCGTCTTCAAAAGGCGGCGCAGGTCCGTATCCGTCATCGTTAAAACCTCGCGCAGCTCCGACGCCATCGCGGCGTCGTCGCCGGGCAGAAGGGGCGCGGCATTCAAGACCGCTTCCCCGCGCAGAGGCTTCGCGTTCCACGGGCAGACGCTTTGGCAGATGTCGCAGCCGAAAAACCAATCGCCGAAGCGGGAAGAAAGCTCCGGCGGTGCGAGCGCGCGCGACTCGATCGTCCAGTACGAAATGCATTTCGTCGCGTTGAGCGCGCGCGGCGCTTCGAGCGCGCCCGTGGGGCAGGCGTCCAGGCAGCGGGTGCAGTTGCCGCAGAAATCCGGCAGCGGCGCGGGCTCCATGCTCACCGGCACGGTCGAAAGGATCGCGCCGATGAAAAAGAACGAGCCTTTTTTGGGATGAATCAAACAGGTGTTTTTACCGACCCAGCCCAGGCCCGCTTGGCGGGCGAGATCGCGTTCTAAAACGGGGAGTGAATCCGTGCCCGCGCGAAAACCCGCGCCGGGGAACAGCTCTTCCAAATGCCGCGCGAGGCTTTTCAGTTCATCGCCGAACTCCTCGTGATAATCGCGGCCCCGCGCGTAGGCGGCCATACGCAAATTCGCGAAGACGCCATGAGGTTTGACGGGCGGCACGTAGGATTTGGTCACCAAAATCAGACTGCGCACGCCCGGGAGCAGCAGCGCCGGATCCCGCTTCAACGCCAAGTGGCGGGCGAGGTACTCCATCTCGCCGTGATGCCCTTTTTCAAGCCAGGCCTCGTAAGTCTCGAGCGTCTCTACGCCTTGAAACGGAATCCATTTCGCGTCCATCCAATCGCGGCACTCTTGGCGCGACGTGAGGAGGCTTTGGAGGCACTGATCGGCGTTTTGCCGCGTGGCTATTTCGGGTGTGACGGCGGTCGGCGTGCCGGTCTTTGGAGTGCCTGTGGACAAACTGAAAACTCCCTGTTCTGATGGGGCATGCCGACGCCGATGACGCTCCCGTTTTTTGAGCATCCCGATGCTGCTGTCGTAAAGAGCATTTATCACAGTCTCGGACGTGAGGGCCATCAGCTTTTGATCGTCGGCGGTGCCGTCCGCGATTGGATTCGGGGCGAGCCGCCCAAAGACCTCGATTTGGTCACGACGGCGACTCCCGATGAGCTGGAGCGCATTTTCCCGAAGACGGTGCCGGTGGGTAAGGTTTTCGGGGTCATGATCGTGGTCGAAGGCGAGAAGTCCTTCGAGGTCGCGACGCTCAGAACCGAAGGGCGTTATCTGGACGGCCGTCATCCCGAAAAGGTCGTCTGGGGCACCATCGATCAGGATGTGCACCGCCGCGATTTCACGATCAACTCGATTTACTACGATCCGTTTAAGGGCGTGGTTTACGATCTCGTCGGCGGGCTTGCCGATCTGAAGGATGGCATCCTGCGCACGGTGGGTGAGCCCCGCCGCCGGTTCGACGAGGATCATCTGCGCGTGCTGCGCGCTTACCGGTTTCGCGCGCAGACCGGATTTACTTTCGATCATCAGCTGAAGGGGGCGCTGAAAGAATCGCTCCCGCTGCTCGCGGACGTGACGGGGGAAAGAAAACGCGAAGAGCTGAGTCGGCTTTTCGCGGCCCCGCACCGCGGGCAGGTCATCGAAGAGATGGTGAACGAAGGCGTCTTCAAAATTTTGCTGCCGCAGGTGGATCTCGACTTCAAGGCCTACCGTGAATGGCAGTCCGAGCAGACGGTGCGCATGATCGGGCTTTTCCGCTGGCTCACGGTGCTTTACCGTGAAACGGGAAAATCCGCCGTGCAGACCTTCGGGGAGCTTTTGAAGCTCAGCCGCGACGAGAAAAAAGCCCTCGACGAGGCCCTGATCTTCTGGCAGCAGCCGGGGATTTTAGAGCAGTTGTCGCTCGCGGAACTCACGCTGAAGTTGTGGAGTCCGCACTTTCGAACGGGTTTGGAGCAGTATCTGCACGAGTTTGCGCCGACTCCCGAAATCCAAACGAAAGTCGACGAGGCCCGGCGCCTGAAAAACCGCTGGGGGGCGCGTACGCCGCCGCCCTGGATGTCGGCGAAGGATTTTCCGGAGCTCACGGGGGCGGCCCTCGGCGAACGTTTGAAGAACGAATATCATGAACAGATCGTCAGCGAAGCGGCGAACCGCGAGGAGTTTCTGAAGTGGAAGACCAAAGCGCCCGCCAAATAAGACATCACATCCCCACGCTCACGCGGCGGTTTTACGCGTTCTATATCGACGAGGGATTGCGGATCACTTTTTTCCTGCCGTTCTTTTTCATGAATCTCGGCGAGCTCGGGCTTTTCGGCGATCCCGTGAAGAGCGTCGCGAGCCTCGCGCTCGGGATCGTGACCTACCTCGCCTTCCGCATGGCGTGCCTGTATTTCTTGGGCGCAAGCCTCGGGAAACTGGCGTGCGGCCTGCGGGTCGTGGACCGTGAAACGGGCGGGGAGCTTCAGCCGATTCAGGTCATGCTTCGGGTGATTGCGGACGAACTCGCGATCTTTTTCGCCTTCGCGCCCCGGGCGCTGGCCCTTTTTCGCTGGGACCGGACCCATCTTTCGGATTGGATTGCCGAGACCCGGGTGGTCAGCCTGAAAGAGCAAGCCTACATTCCCGAGCTGCGCCCGGTGGCGGGATCGATCCTCGTGCTTTTGGGGCTCTTTTGGGGCGCGGCCGCCTGGCTTTAGCCCCTCGTTGTAAGCTCTCCCTGTCCGAATCCTTACAGTCGAGGGTGACGATCTTTGGCGCTACATTGGGCCCCACAAGAAGACTGGGGTGGTCGAATGGGGATTCGTCTCGCGGTATTGGGGTGTCTTTGTCTCTGGGGTGCGGTCGGGTCCGCGGACTCGATTTTTTCGGGGGCGCCGAGTGGCGCGAACCGGCCCGGGCCGGTCATGATCTTGAGCCCCGGCATCAATGATCTCATTCTGGAAGACGCCTGCGCGCGGGCGACGCACGATCGCCTGAAAGCGGACGCCAAGAAGTCCCGGGCGGATATGATCGTCGTCGAGGATCTGCGCGCGGTGGAAAGCGGGAAGTCCTATGAGGTGAAACTCGAAGGCCGCTCGTCTTTCGTCGCTCGGACGAAGATCACGGGGCGAAGCTGCGCGGTGGCGCAATTCCCTAGCCGGTCCAAAATCTTTTAATCGATTTTCTAACCGCAACATAATCCCTGCAGTTTGAAAGAACCTGGACTATTTCCAGGCCTTGATCCTAAGGCGGCGACCGATTCGGTCGCCGTTTTGCGTTTTCTCCCCTCGAAAAGTCGGTCCAGTTTCAAAAAAATGTGGCCCGAAGGTCTTGCGTGGGTCTTGTTTTATTGTCAGACTTTGAGACAGGAACGCTTTGCAGAATTCGTCGAGCACGACGAGTGAAAAGTCGGGCAGGTCGGGGAACCGAAACGGGACCTTCAGACAAGAAGCCAGACCTGTGAACGGGCAGCGGGGAAGAAAGTTAAACCTACTCACCCAAGTCAAGAGGACGACGGGGGTAGGAAAAAGACGAACGACGCTAACCAGGGTGAAACCGATTGGTGTCTAAACAAAAAAGGGGAGGAGCAAGGATGCTCAGAGATATCCTGATTCAAAAAGGTCTGTCGAACCGCGAAGCCGAAGTTGCAGAACTCGTTTCGAAAGGTCTTTCCAACAAGGAAGTTGCGAACCAATTGTTTGTCACAGAAAAAACTGTGAAGTTTCACCTGACCAACATCTACAAGAAGATGAACGTCAAATCGCGCGCGCAGTTGATCGTGTGGTGTTTGCCTCACTTGGGTTTCGTCGAGTCGAACGAAACAACCAAAGAGAACACTCTCAATATGGCGTCGGGCGCTCAAGTTGCTCAAACCATCCCCGCGGGCGTTGCGACCGTCGGTGGCATCCAGACAATCATTCCCGGTCGTTCGAATGACCTCGGCGGTGGAAACCGCGGTGGTAATACCGACGCCGGCGCAATGGGTCTCTAAGCCCAGCTCCACGAGGTCATCACCATGGCAGGTAAACCGGTCTCGGATTCCGAAGTGGTGATGACCGAACTCGTTCTTCCCTCACATACCAACTCCCTCGACAGTATTTTCGGGGGAGTTGTCATGTCCTGGATCGACATCTGCGGGGCCATCGCGGCCCAGCGGCATGCCTCCAGCGAAGTCGTCACCGCGTCCATCGACGATCTTCACTTCATCGCGCCCGTCTACAAAGGCTGGGTCGTCAATCTGAAAGCCTCGGTCAATTTCGTTTCGAAAACCTCCATGGAGGTCGGTGTGCGCGTCGACGCGGAAAATCCGCGGACGGGCGACACCTTCCACACCGCGAGCGCCTACCTGACGTTCGTGGCCATCGGTCCCGACGGGAAGCCCCATCCGGTCCCGCCGCTCCTGCTGGAGTCCGACGAACAAAAGCGTCGCCATCAGGCCGCGCAGACGCGTCGGTCGCTGCGTGTGCAACGCCGGAAAATCTCGGAGACGAAAGCGTGATCGCCGCTCGCGCGCTCGGTGTGGGACTGCTGCTGTTCTTCGCCGCCTGCAGTTCGCGCACGCCCCGTGAGTCGGCCCCCAAAGAATCGACGGTTCCCGTGACGGAAGAACCCGCGCTCCCGCCCGATCCCGTGCGTGACGAAGCCGCGCGCGAACTCGAAGCGACTTGCGTAAAACTTGCGCGCCTCAAAGCGCCCGCCGCGATCTGCGGCTGTGTTTCGCGCAATCACCGTCAGCGTCTCTCCGCGCAGGACCTGCGTTTACTCATCAAGAAATACCAATCCGGTCGCAAAGGCCTGGCCCCGCGCACGCCGAGCGAAGAGCAGCTCTTCCTCTACGACACAGGCGTCGCCGCCGAATGCGCGAAGAACGCCGCTTACATCGTGCCCGAGGAGCCGTAAGGCGACTTCCGCATTCAGAGCCGTAAGGCGACCTCCGTATTCGGAGCCGTAAGGCTTTCACCGTGTCCTTCCCAACTTTGTCTCATCCCGAGACGCTCGGGTCAGACTTGTCAGCCGTGACGAGCGTCTCCGCCATTTAAACTGGTTTCCAGAGGCCGGTCGTGTGGATCGGTCCCGCAAAAGGGGAAACCATGCTGACGCCGAAAAGCCTGAAATCGATCCTGTTCCTGATGTTGATTTTCAGTCCCGTCGCCTTCCTGGCGCGCACGCTGGTCGCGAACCAAGAGCGGGTTGAGATCTACGAGTGGCGAGAGAACGGCATCCCCACCGAAAAGGCCGTGCTGCCCGCGACGACGGGTCCGAAATCGGTTTCGCCGCGTGCGCCCGCGAATGTTCCGGAAGAGGTCGAAGCGGTCGAGATCGACATGGACGCGGCCGCGAACTGGTCGCTGCCCGAGAAGTTTTTGCCGGAGCTGCGTGAAGGTGAGTGGGTCACGCAAAGCTTTCAGGATGAGCGCGAAGTCTTCGGAAGGAAACTGAAATTGATCGTTTTGATCGATCTACGCCGCGTGAAGATGCGTGGAAAATTGAGCGGCGTGCAGTTCCGTGAGCCCCGTTTCTTCATCGAAGGTTCGGAGCGGGCGATCGTCTTTCGCCATCTGGATCTGGTGTTCAATGCGCAGAAGCTTTCGGCCATTCAAGCCTATCACGATCTGAACGTCGTCGTGCCGGAAGGCGAGCTTGTCAGCCTGGGGACGGAGGGGGCGAAGCCCCTGGTCGTCCTGCCGCTGAACGAGGGGGGAAACTTTTTGGGGATCAAGATCTCGGAGCTGGAAGTCTTCGAGGTCCGTGGCGGCGAACGGATGGTGGCCAACGGAAAATAGGTTTTAAGGATTCAGCTGACGGAGTTCGTACAGATTCATCGGGATGCCGTTGAAAGAGTGGCCCTCGAAGCGGAAATAAAACTGCAACCCGCCGACCTGTTCGTCCCACTCGGTGCGGATGCGGAAGGGGACCGGGCGCCCTTTGCGTTTCAGGCTGCGTTCGGATAGTTGGAAGACCTCGCAGGCTTCGGTCATGTAGCCGGCGGCGCCCGAAACTTCCGAAGCGACCCGCTTGCAGCCAAAAATTTCGAAGTAAAGCCAGCCCCGACGGCCGCGATCGTGGTGAATCAGGATACTGCGGCCATCGAAGGGTTCGGGGCGTGCCAGACAGAAGAAGAGGGTGTTGGGAAGGGGACGGGTAAACGCACGGGGTCCATGAGTGGTTCCGCAAGTGACGAGGTGCAGGCGCTCTTCTTTGAATTTCAGAACTTGGCGCGCCCAGGGTTCGTCCGGCGAAAAGGCGAAGGTGGAAAGGGCGTAGGCCTGCGAGGTCAGAAAAAGCGAGAACAAAACTTTGTGCATGTGGCGGGCAGGCTTAAGCCAGGAAATCCGCGGGCGCCACGAGTGATCGGGATCTTGAAATGTTTGGATGTCGTGAGCGTTGGAAGCCGGCTTGTCGGTTCCGAATCGGCACTATCAACAGAGTTGTGTCGGCTGGGCGTTTACTTCACGAGATATTCGCGCCAGCGGTTGATCAAAGAGGGCGTCATCTGTGCGTAGCAGATGGTGCCCTCCGAGGCGGGCTCTTGGCGCACGATTTTGGTTTCGCGGCCGAGGTCGAAGATCTTGTGCTCTTGGGTCTTCGGGAAGAAAAGCTCCACGTCCTCTTGCATCGAGGAGATGCAGTCGGCCATCAGCTTCTTGAGCTGCTCGATTCCCTGCCCGGTCAAAGCCGAGACGAAGACGCGGGGGAAGGCGCGGACCTGGAACTGACGCTCCATGGGGGCCGTGTCCACTTTGTTAAAGATGTGGATGATCTTTTTCTCCTGCCAGCCGAACTCTTCGATGAGCTTTTCGACCACTTCCACCTGGCGGACCATATTGGGCGAACTCAGGTCCACGACGTGCAAAAGCACGTCGGCTTCGGCGGACTCTTCAAGTGTCGCTTTAAAAGCTTCGATCAGCTGCGTGGGAAGTTTACGGATGAAACCCACCGTATCGGTCACGACCGCGGGCGGACCGTCGGGCAGAAAGATCTTGCGCGTGGTCGGATCCAGTGTCGCGAAGACTTGGTTCTTCGTCATGATCTGCGCGCCGGTCAGGCGGTTCAGCAGCGAGCTTTTTCCCGAGTTCGTGTAGCCGATCAAAGCGAAGGACGGGATCTCGTGACGGCGGCGCGACTGTCGGTGCTGCGCGCGGTTTTTACGGACGGTTTCGAGCTTTTTCTTGATGATGGCGACGCGCTCGCGGATGCGGCGACGGTCGCTTTCAAGCGCGGTCTCGCCCGGTCCGCGGGTCCCGATTCCGCCGCCCAGGCGTGACAGCGAGCCCATCCAGGCGTCGACCATGCGGGGGAGTTGATCGAGCATCTGCGCGAGCTCCACTTGAAGTTTTCCTTCAAAGGTCTGCGCGCGCATGGCGAAGATGTCGAGGATCAGTTGGTTACGGTCGAGAACCTTGCAGCCGATGGCGGTCTCGAGGTTGCGGGCCTGAACGCCCGAAAGCTGGTGATCGACGACGACGAGGTTCGCTTGGGTCTCTTGGACCATCTCGCGGACTTCGTCGACTTTTCCCGTGCCGATGAGGGTGGCGGGGTTCCACTGGGGCAGGATCTGGATGATCGAGCCGACGACTTCTCCGGAAGCCGCGCTCACGAGCTCTTCGAGCTCGAGCAGGTTCTCTTTCACCTCAAGGGTGGACTCGGTCTTGAGCCCCACGCCAATCACGATCGCCCGGTCCGTGGATTTGATCGAAGCTTTATTCAAGTCGTCTGCCTCCGCATCCGTACCTGTTTGAGATATTGAGCCTCAAGAGTGGTTAAAACAACCGAATTTACGATGGAGTCGACGGTGGTGGTGCGTTGAACCACGTTGGCGGAGCGGCGGATTCCCATGAGGAACGGACCGATAACTTCTCCTTTTCCCAACTGTTGCAGAAGCTTATAGGCGATGTTTGACGCCTCCAGATTGGGGAATATTAAAATATTAGCACCGTCTTTGAGTTCGCTAAAGGGGAAAATGCGCTTCGCGATCTCGGGGTTCACCGCCGTATCGGCTTGGACGTCGCCGTCCACCGTCAGATCGGGGCGTTTCTTTTTCACGAGCTCGGCCGCCCGGCGCATCTTGGCCGGAGTCCCGGGCGAGTTGGTGAAGTTCGAGTAAGAGAGCATCGCGATGGAGGGCTTCTGGTTGAAGTACTCCTGCACGCGCGCCGCTTGAATGGCGATCGCGGCCAGCTGCTCGGAGGTCGGATCGAAGTTCACGGTGGTATCCGCGAGCACCAAAATCTTGTCCTCGGTCAGCATGAAGTTCAGGCCCGAGGCGATGCCATCCGAAGTCGTGCGGATGATTTCGAAGATCGGCTTCACCGCGTCTTTGTAGTTCTGGCTCGCGCCGTTCACGAGCGCGTCGGCGTCGCCCATTTCAACCATCATCGCGGCGAAGTAGTTCGGATTCGCCATGAGTCGCTCGGCTTCCGCCAGCTGTACGCCCTTGCGTTGGCGGCGGGTGTAGTATTCGAGCACGTAGTCTTGCAGACGCGGCGATTTCGCGGTATCGATGATGGTGACATCGTCCAGATTCCGCAGTTCCAGTTGGCGGATGCGCTCTTTGATCCTTTCGGGGGATCCGAGCAGCACCGGGCGGCACATCTCTTCGTCCACGAGGGTCGCGATGGCGCGCAGGATTTTTGTCGAAGTTCCTTCGGGGAAGACGATCTGCGGTAGGACTCCACCGTCGTTCGCGGCGTTCGCCTTCACTTTGTTGATCGCTTCGCGGATGAAAACCTTCGACGGTCCCTGGAAGCGCTCCAGACCGTGGCGGTAAGCTTCCATGTCTTCGATCGGGCGCTGGGCGACGCCGGACTTCATCGCGGCTTGGGCCACGGCCGGAGCCACCCACAGAAGAACGCGGGGATCGAAGGGTTTCGGGATCAGATATTCGGGGCCGTAGTTGAAGGTCTGTCCCCCATAACGGGCCGAGACGTTTTCGGGGACCTCTTCGCGCGCGAGCGAGGCCAAGGCGTGGCAGGCGGCGAGCTTCATCTCTTCGTTGATTTGCGTGGCGCGGGTGTCGAGGGCGCCGCGGAAGATCGCGGGGAAGCCCAGGACGTTGTTCACTTGGTTGTTGTAGTCCGAGCGGCCGGTGGCGGTGATCGCGTCGGGGCGCGCTTTTTTCACCGTGGGCGGATCGATCTCGGGATCGGGGTTCGCCATGGCAAAGACGATGGGATTTTTCGCCATAGGCATGATCATCTCGGGCGTCACCGCACCCGCCACCGAAAGACCCACGAAGACGTCGGCGCCCTTCAGTGCGTCGCTCAACGAGCGCGCTTCGGTGTCGTTGGCGAAACGCTCTTTGTATTTGTTCATGCCGTCTTTGCGGCCCTTATAGATCGTTCCCTGGCTGTCGCACATGATCAGGTGTTCGCGACGGACCCCTAACGCAATAAAAATATTCGAGCAGGCAATGGCCGATGCGCCCGCGCCGTTCACGACGATGCGGATGTCTTCCAGTTTGCGGCCCGTGACGTGGCAGGCGTTGATGAGGGCTGCGCCCGAAACGATCGCCGTTCCGTGCTGGTCGTCGTGGAAGACGGGGATCTTCATTTCCTTTTTCAAGCGCTCTTCGATTTCAAAGCACTCGGGGGCCTTGATATCTTCCAGGTTGATGCCACCGAAGGTGGGCTCCAGCGCCTTGACGGCGGCGCACATGCCGTCGACGTCCAGTGTGTTCATCTCGAGGTCAAAAACGTCGATGCCGGCGAACATTTTGAAGAGGATGCCTTTCCCCTCCATGACGGGCTTCGAGGCGAGGGGTCCGATGTTCCCCAGACCCAGGACGGCGGTTCCGTTCGAGATGACCGCGACCAGATTCCCGCGTGCGGTGTAGTCCCATACTTTGGAAGGATCCTTCGCAATGGCCATGCAGGGGGCCGCGACGCCGGGCGAGTACGCGAGACTCAGATCCTTTTCGGTGTTCGCCGCCTTGGTGGGGACGACTTCGATCTTTCCGGGTTTGCCTTGGCTGTGGAACTCCAGCGCCTGATCGTTGAGGGATTTGGCTTTCACGGGGGTGGCGGTATCATCCGGGGGGCGAGTCGCGGTCACGGTATCTCCTTCGCAGCTGAACAAGTGGCCGCATTCTGGACCTTCTAGAGCTTATCGTCAAAGGTGTCGCCGCGTCATGTCTCGGTCGAGGGGAGGCGTTCGGCGTTTGCCTCGCTTCCCCTCTGGGGAGTAGAATTCTGCTGTTCAGAACGAACACGGAGGATCGATGAGTGATCGTGATGTTGTAATCGTCGAAGGCGTCAGAACGCCCTTTGCTAAATCAGGAACCAAATTCGCTAAGGTTCACCCCGCAGAACTGGGACGCGTCGCCCTGCATGAATTGCTGGAGCGCACGGATGTCGACGTGAATCAGATCGACGAAGTGATCATCGGTAACACCGGAAATCCGGCAGATTCTGTGAACATTTCAAGAGTCGTCGCGCTGGGTGCGGGCATTCCGCAAAAAACATCGGCCTATACGGTGCACAGAAATTGCGCGTCCGCGCTCGAGTCGATCTCGAACGGTTATGAAAAAATCAAATCGGGCACCATGGAGATGATCGTTGCGGGCGGCACCGAAAATATGTCGCAGCTGCCGATTCTGTTGCCGCAGAAGTTCCAGGATCTTTACGGCAAACTTTTCGCCGCGAAAGGCCCGAAGCAGGCGTTGCCGCTCTTGGGCTCGCTGCTGAAGATGAACCTCAAACAAATCAAAGCGCTCGCCACCGCCGACCAGAAGAACGAATACTTCCCCATCATCTCGGTGATGCAAGGCCTGACCGATCCGTTCGTCGGCATCAATATGGGGCAGACGGCGGAAATCCTCGCCAAAGAGTGGAACCTCTCACGTGAAGAGCAGGATCGCTTCGCTCTGCGCTCCCATCAACTGGCCGCGAAGGCGATCAAAGAAGAGCGCCTGAAAGACGAAATCGTCGCGTTCCCGCTGGCGCCGAAATTTTCGGAAACGATTCTGACCGATATCGGTCCCCGGGAAAATCAAACCATCGAAGCGCTGGCGAAGCTGAAGCCCTTCTTCGATAAACGCACGGGCACCATCACCGCGGGCAATTCGTGCCCGGTGACCGACGGCGCGGCGATGCTTTTGATGATGTCGCGTGCGAAAGCGAAAGAGCTGGGTTACAAACCGCTGGCGAAGATTCGTGGCTATGCGTTCGCGGGTCTCGAGCCCGAGCGCATGGGGCTGGGTCCCGTGTACGCGTCGCCCATCGCGCTGAAACGTGCGGGACTGACGATGAAGGACATGGGGCTCATCGAATTGAACGAGGCCTTCGCGGCGCAGGTCATGGCCTGCCAGAAAGCGGCGGACTCGGACAAATTCGGTCAGGACAAGCTGGGGCTTCCGGGGAAGCTCGGCGAAATGCCGCTGGAAAAAATCAACGTGAACGGCGGCGCGATCGCCTTCGGACACCCCGTGGGCGCGACCGGCACCCGCATCGTGGTCACGCTCGCCAAAGAGATGAAACGTCGCGGAACCCAATTCGGTCTGGCGACTCTTTGTATCGGTGGCGGCCAGGGCGGCGCCATGGTTCTCGAAAACGAAAACTAAAAGGAAACGACGATGGACACGCAGACCAACACCACAGCGAAGGGTCAAAGCAATATGAGCAACATGAACGACGCGATCAAGATCGTCCGTCACCCGAAAAATGCCGATATCGCCATTGTTGAGTTCGATCTCCCCGGCGAGAAGGTGAACAAGTTCTCGACGCCCGTGATGATGCGCCTGAAGGACGTCGTCGCCGAGTTGAAGAAAAGTTCCTACAAAGCGGTCATCTTCAAATCCAATAAGCCCAAGATCTTCATCGCGGGCGCGGACATCGACGAAATCAAAGTCATGAAGACCGCGGAAGAGTTCGAGCGCGCGGTGGCCGGCGGCCAGCAGGTGTTCAACGAAGTCGAAGATCTGCCGATGATCACCATCGCGGCGGTGAATGGCGCCTGCGCGGGCGGGGGCTGTGAGTTCATCATGGCCTGCGACTACCGGATCGCTTCGGACGACGCGTCCACGCGGATCGGTCTTCCCGAAACCAAACTCGGCATCATCCCCGGCTTCGGCGGCTGCGTGCGCATGCCCCGGCTCATCGGCCTGCAGTCGGCCCTCGACATCATCCTGAACGGCAAACTCGAGCGCGCGGCCAAGGCGCTGAAAATCGGTTTGGTGGACGCGGTCGTGCACCCGTCGATCCTGCTCGATCAGGCGACGCAAATGGCGCAAGAAAAAATGGGCCAAAAACGCCGCAAGACCTTCAAGCCGAAGGGCGCCATGGCGGGACTTCTGGAAGGTCCGCTGAAGTTCGTCGTCTTCAAAAAAGCGCGGGAAGGCGTGATGAAGTTCACCCACGGTCACTACCCGGCGCCGCTGAAGGCGATCGAGGTGATCCAGAAGACCTACGGCATGTCGGACCGCGAGCGCGCGCTCGAGATCGAACGCAAGGCCTTCATCGAGTGCGGCATCACCGACATCTCGAAAAACCTGATCCACGTCTTCGACCTGATGGAGTCCGTGAAAAAGCAATCGGGCGTCGCGGGGACCACGGTGAAAGCGAAGGACGTCACCCATTTGGGCGTTCTGGGCGCGGGCACCATGGGCGGCGGGATTGCCTACGTCGCGGCCGACAAGGGCGTCTACGTGCGCATGAAGGACGTCAACTGGGACGCGATCAATCGCGGACTCAAACACGCGTCGGATCTGTGGGGCAAGCTGCAGAAGAAAAAGGCGATCAACGCCTACGAAAAGCAGCACCGCATGGACCGTGTTTCGGGCACGCTGGATTTCAGCGGCTTCCGTCACATGGAGCTGGTGGTTGAGGCCATCGTCGAGGACATGGAGATCAAAAAGAAAGTCATCGCCGAAACCGCGAAGAATATGAAAGACGACGCGATCATCGCGACGAATACGTCTTCGCTCAGCGTGACCGAAATGGCGGCGGGGCATCCGCGCCCCGAATACTTCGCCGGCATGCACTTCTTCAACCCCGTCGACAAGATGCCGCTCGTGGAAGTCATCCGCGGCGAGAAGACCTCGGACGAGACCATCGCGACCGTCTACGAACTGTCGAAGAAAATGGGCAAACTTCCGGTCGTCGTGAAGGATGGCCCCGGATTTTTGGTGAACCGTCTGCTGCTTCCCTATATGGCCGAAGCCGCGTGGCTTCTGCAGGAAGGCATGTCCATCGAGACGGTGGATAAGGCCTATGTGAAAGAGTTCGGTATGCCCATGGGGCCTTTCGCGCTGATGGACGAGGTCGGCCTCGACGTCTGCATCAAGGTGCTGAAGATCTTCAAGAAGGCTTTCGGTTCGCGCATCGAGATCGCGCCCATCATGGAGAAACTCGAAAAATCCGAGCGCAAAGGAAAGAAGAACAAAAAAGGCTTCTACACCTACGATGAACGCGACAAGCGCCAGGGTGTCGACACTTCGGTTTATTCCGAGCTCGGTCTGTCGTCGCCGACGGATCCGCTTTCGACCAAAGAGTGCATCGAGCGCGGGGTCTTCGCCATGGTGAACGAGTGCTCGCGCGCGTTGATCGAGGACAAAATCGTCGAGACTCCCGGCGAGGTGGACTTGGCGATGATCACGGGCACAGGCTTCCCGCCGTTCCGTGGCGGTCTTTTGAAGTACGCGGACAGCGTGGGCGTGACTTATATCGCCGATCAGCTTGAAATGTACGGCGCGAAACACGCGCGCTTGAAGCCCGCGCCTCCGCTTCTGCAAATGGCGAAGTCGGGCGGCAAGTTCTACAAGTAAGTCTCGGTTTGAAGTTTCAAACGAAAGCCGCTCCCGCAAGGGGCGGCTTTTTTTTATTCGCCGGACGGCAAATCGTCGGCGTTGAAGGGCAGGACCGCGGCGTCCTCGACGGGCGGCGCGGGGGGAACGACGGGTGCTGAGGGTTGCACGTTCAGCGGGACCGGGACCTCACGCGTTTCGATCTGTAAAGGCGAGTGGTACTTCTCGGTCGGTAGCGCCGAGTCTTTGGGGTGCTCGGCGAAGATGTCGCCGCTGGGCTGTTCGACTTTCAGCTCGCGTCCGGGCTTCACCGTAAAACTGATGCTTTTTTCGGTCCCATCGGCACGGGTGAAGGTCAATACATGCGCACCCGCAGGAAGAAGGCCGAGATGGATCTTTTCGTTGAAGGTCTTTTTGCGGGGCTTACAGTTGTCGCCGGTGATCTTCGCTTCGATGATGAGGCGGTGCTGGCCGGGGCTCGGGCTTTCGATCCGCGCGGCGTGCAGCGCGTGGCAGCTCTGCTCGAAACTTCCGGTGGCTTGCACGATCGTTTCGCGGTCCGCACGCAGCCCCGTGGGGAGCTTCGCATTTTTCACGCCCACGTTGATGACCGACGGCGGCTCTTGGGCCAGACTCGTCGATCCAAAAAGAAGAAGCTGAGCATGAAGGCAGAGAAAAAGGCAAAGAACCGCGTGGCGCATGCTCGTTCACCTGTTAATTCACTGAGGAGTTTAAGATCTTCACGAACTTCAGTCGCAAGACGTTGGCGCTGAATTCGATTTCAAAAAGGGCGCGTGCGGCGTAGCTTTTCGCCGTATCGCTTTTCGGGCGATCGGCAGAGTAAGAGGCGACGATCAGGTTTTTTCCTTGATCGCCCGGCCGCCGCTCGAAGCTCATGGAACTCACATGTTCGGTGACTTTACGTTCCCACTTCAACGCTTTCACGATCGCGTTTTCTGCATCCGCCGTGCAGGTCCGGCAGAAGTGCGCTTTTTCTTCGATGGGATTGCCGCTGGATTCCGGGAGGACCGACACGAAAAGGGTTTCGGTCGAGGTCCACTTCGCGCCTTCCGACAGGGAATACAGGGTGGCGTTTCCTTGAGTGAGCTCACCCAAACGTTCGATGCCGCGTGAGTGGTGATTCATGCCGTGCGAACGTACGACCCAGTAGCCGTCGTCCTGCAGGTCGTGGACGATGCGGTCTTCGTAGGTGTTCAAAAGGAAGTTTTGGATCTTGCAGGATTTGAGCAGGCTCTCTTCATAAGCCTCGTCGTAGTCCATGCGTTCGAAGTCCACGAGTTGGTTCTCGCAGCCCCAGGCCAGGCCGTAACTTCCGGCCGTGGCGTAGATGCGATAAGCGCGGGGACCCGAAGCGGGCGCGCGTGTTGACGCGTAAGCGGGACCACGTCCTTGATATTTCGGACCGGGGTCGTGCGCGCAACCGGCAACGAGAACGAGAAGCAGGAACGGCAGGATGGACTTCATGGGGGCTCCCTTGGGACCGGGGCATGACCGGACCTCACTTGATCATCGGAAAAGTGAGGTCGGCGGTCGAGTCCAGGTCTGTGGGGGCGCGTTTCAAATCAGGGCAATTTTGCGGCTTCGCGGGGCGCGAAGAAGCCGTTCTCGAAGAAACGCGGCGCCGAGGTGGGGAACTGGCGGGCGGACAGTTCGCGCATCATGCGGCCGGCTTTGTCTTCGCGGTCGAAGCGCACCAGATCGGGGCGATCTTGCTGGAAGCTTGCGAGATGCCCTTTCACGAAGCGTCCGTCGCGGGCGAGCTGCGCGCGCAGGATCGGCGCGTAGCCGTTCGCGCCGCGAATGGAAATCCCGCTCATGGTCGCGAAGTTACCGAGCGAGTAGACGATGAGGCGGTCGCGGTAAACTTCCATCGCGCGCGGGACGTGGGGGCCGTGCATGACGATCAAGTCCGCGCCGCGGGTGACGGCCTCGCGGGCGAAGGCGACGGGGTTACCGCGATTTTCGCCCAGGAAAATTTCGTTCTGGAAGGTCAGCGTCTCGGCCCCTTGGCCTTCGGCGCCGACGTGGCAGCTGACGATGACGATGTCGAATTTCTTTTTCAGCTCTTCAATCTCTTTGAATGTCGATTCCGGGCGAATCAGGCTGCGGCGACCGTCGTAGTAGTCGGTCGCGATCAGCGCGATGCGGGTTCCTTTGATGTTGAACTCCGCGACCTCGCCGTCTTTCGACGAATACTGGATGCGGGCGTCATCGAGCGTGCGTTTGGTGCTCTGGACGCCCTCGCGCCCCAAATCCCGGATGTGGTTATTCGCTAGGCTCACGACGTTGAATCCCGCGTCGCGAAGCAGATTCACGTAGCGGGTCGGCGAGCGGAAGAGGTAGCGGTTCGGTCCGGGACGCTTTGCGCCCGTGCCGGGAGGGCCATCGTAGAGCGTGCCTTCCAGATTGCCGAAACGCACGTCCGCCGCCGAGATATACTCTTTGGCCGCTTGAAAAATGCGGGCGCCGTCGTTCGGGGGCAGGCGCTGTTCGGGGAAGTCGGTCCCCATCATGATATCACCCACGGCGGAAATGGAAACGAGCTCGGCATCGGTCTGCGCGTGCGCGTAACCCGCAAGGGTGAGGCTCGTTGAAAGAAGCAGCGTCCAGCGCCAGATCGTTTTCATCATGAAGGTCTCCGCGTGGGGACGGAGTCCAAGATTCGGGCCAGAAGACAGACGTTTTAGCCCGTCCTGAGAGCTGGATCGGGGCTTTCCGGGTGACGGAGGGCGGCCCCTGTCCAGGCTCTGGTCAGAGCCTAGAGCTTCTGGTATTCCGCGATCGCGCCGATGATGTGGTAAAGCGAGCTCGCCCGCGACGGCTCTTGGTGAAAGCTGCCGTCGGGATTCATGCGGTCAAACCAGAGGCCCGGCGTCGGGGTCACGAAAAACCGCAGGAGCGCCTCCATCCCTTGATCCGCGCTCTCGGGAAGTCCGAGCGCCACGCAGGCTTTGATGCGTTCACACTGCGGCCAGAAGCGCGAGGTCGGTGACTTCACGCCGTAGTCGCTCCACATCTCGTCGCGAACCGCGCCGGATGCGGGATCGATACCGAAACGTTCCGCGTTCATCAGAAGGGACGCGATCGGATCGGCGAGCGGAACTTTGGTGGCGTGTTGGTATTTGTTCATCAGCCACGCCCACTCGAATTGATGTCCGGGCTCCCAGATGAAGTGCGCGGGTTCGCGGCGGTGTTTCCAGTTTTCGTCGAAGTGTTCGCCCAGAAGTTTCGTCGCGGGATCGATGAAGCGCGTGAGTGCGAGATCCAAGATCTCGTTGGCGTAGCGGCGCCAGTGGGGATCGTCGTCGACCTCCAGCCACGCGACGTAGGCTTCGAACAGATGCATGTGCGGATTTGACTGGTAAAGGGTCGCGCCGTCTTTGGCGAACTCGGAATAACCGCCGTGGGGAAGGTGGCGCTCGCGTTTCAAATAGTCGGCGACCGCGAGGGCGCGCGCTTTATAACGCGTGTCCTTCAGCTCGGCGAAGGCCTGCGCCAAACCGAAGATCGCGAAGGATTGGGTATAGAGGTCGGGCGTTTCGTTGTTCGGCACGAGGTCGGGACGCACGGAGTGGATGAAACTTCCGTCGGGACGGGCGAAATGTTTCAGCAGGAACTCGGTCGCTTCTTCCATCATCGGGAGCGCGGTTTTGGCGTCCAGCAGTCCCATCTGCAGCGCCGTGCGCACGGCGTAGATCTGCCGGGCCTGCACCATCGCGCGCCGGGGGGCCGCGTGCGGGACGCCCGTCAGCGTGATCGCCTCCTCAAAACCGCCGTCTTCGCTGCGGCCGCGGCCCATGAGCCAGAGGGGGAGGACTTGGGTTTTCAGCCAGTCGTGGGAAACCGTTTTCAGATCCATGGGCGCATCTTGGACGTGGGGGCGGGAGCTGTCAAAAGCTTCGACGACTGCCTGCCCCGTCAGGGCGATGCGGAAGGATTGTCTCAAAACGGGGCAAGCGGGGAGTCCTTCTGGCCCTTATCGCTGGCATCAGGCTTGCGATAGGAGGGAGTGAGACCTCAATTTGAAGGAGAGATGTCCATGAAACTCATGAACCGCCAAAACCCGCTTCGCCACGTTCTGGGTGCCGGACTCGTCCTCCTGATGCTCGGCTCGGTGGGCTGTAAGAAAAGCTCGAACGACAATAGCCAGCAGGTCACCGCAAGGAACGCCCGCGCCGCCGTCGCGCCGGTTCCGCCCAATGCCGTGAACCCCGCGACCGGACAAGTGACGAGCGCCACGGCTTACGTGACGACCGATGCTGCGAACTCGACCGCATTTCAAACCGCGGTGAAATCCCTCGTGTCGGGACAGATGGATCCTCAATATGTGGGTTACGTCAGCGCGACCGATGGCGTGATGATCCGCGCCTACGTCGAAGTCGATGCGCAGGGTCGCGTGGTGCCGCAGAACTCGCGTCTTTCGCTCGAGATCAAAGATGAGTTCACGAACCAAACCGACTCCAGTGGCGCGCGTATCCCCTCGATCACGATGACGGTGCCCGCGAGTTCGGGTTACGCCTATAACGGTCAGGTCCAACTCGTGTTCCAAGACAGCGTGGGCCGCATCGAGATCTACGGTTCGTTCGCGAACGGCGGAATCTTGAATGGGCAAGTGTGGTTCTCGAATTCGAAGACTTGGGATGGATCCACGGCGGCAAGTACGCTGACCGGTCTCGGCAACTTCCAAGTTCAGACTTGCGGATTCTTCCGCTGCCAGTAAGCGCTTGACCTCGTCCCGAGAGCCGCCCACGATTTGTGGAAGGGGGCTCTCGCATGCAAGCCAAAATCACTCTCGTTTTACGCATCCTTCTCGGTCTGGCCTTTTTCGTCGCGGGCCTCGTCTATTGGCTCGGCGTCGCGAACCCTCCGCCGGATCTTCCGGAACGCCTGCAAACTTTCAACGCGGGAATGGCCGCGAGCGGTTATCTGCTCGAACTGGTGAAAGCGCTCGAGGTGATCTGCGGATTGCTTTTGATCGCGGGATTTTTCGTTCCGCTCGCGTTGGTGATTCTGGCGGCGATCACGCTGAATATCTTTTTAGTGCACGCTTTTATGGCTCCCGAGGGCGTGCCCGTCGCGCTCGTCCTGGGGCTTCTGCTTATTTATTTGGGATTTTTCGCTGAGCCCTATCGGCACACGATTCGCTCTCTCTTCCGTCTGCGTTAATTCGCGTGGGCGGTGCGCGCTTCTCTGGAGTGTGCGCTTCGCGTTGGTTATTGACCCGTAGCCCCATCCGGCATCAAGTGGGGTGATGAGCCACCGCTTCGACTTTGACGCGGCGATGATGACGTCTGTCGCCGGCGGAAAATCTGTGATCGATCTGCCCCGCCTTGCGGTGCAAACCGAAGCACAGGCGGCGGCCTTCATCGAAGCCTACGGCTTCCGTTTGGAAGACCCGAAAGATCTCAATCAGCTTTGGTATTTCTATCGCCGTGCGCTCGTTCTGATCGAGGAGCGCCTCGGCTTCAAGATCGACGAGATTCCGGAAGTCCTGCGCGACCGCAAGAACTTCGAAGATCCGCGTCAGCTTCTTTTGTGGGCCAGTTCCGCGAATCCGCAGGACCGCGAGCTGCAAAAGTGGAGCTGCGCGATTCTGCGGGCGATTCACGTTTTCGTGCACGCGGAAAACAATATTTTCTCCTCGTTTTCGGAAGAGATTCAGAAACAGATCCTGACGCCGTTTCAGGAGCGTATCTTCACGGAAGGCACGACGGGCACCGTCTATTTGAAGGCGCCGGAAGCGCCGCCCGGAACGCCCCACGTCGGCGAAGACGAGATCGCGCTCGCGGGTTTTGAAATCAAACCTTTCAAAACTTCGGCGTCGACCGTGATCAAACTCTTGGCGAAACCCGATGCGGTGGCGATGAACGTTCTGGATAAACTCGGGATGCGCTTCGTGACGCGCTCGGTGTTCGACACGTTCCGCGTGATCCGTTTTTTGATCGAACATAATCTGATGAGTTCCCCCCACATCATGCCGGACCAGAGCACGAACAACCTCTATCCCGCGGAATTTTTCTGCGAGGTCGTCGCCGAGATCGGTCGCGAACGTCCGCGTCTGTCCGACGATGAGCTCGAAGCCGAGCTGCGACGCCGGCTGGATTTCGCGGGGGCCTCGCTGCCGATGCTGCGGAAAGAGAACTCCTTTTCGGGGGAAGACTACCGCTTCATTAAGTTCATCGCGCGCAAACTCGTCCGCGTGCCGATGGGTGAGGGGTCCAAGCGGGAAGATTTCAGCTTTTTCTTTCCTTACGAAGTGCAGATCCTGGATGCGGCCTCGATGGAGCGCCACCTCTCGGGTCCGTCCGATCATCAGAAATACAAGGACCGCCAACGTCACGCCGCGCGCAAGCGCCTGATGCCCGACGCCGCTGCGGACGGAGAGATCATCCCTTGAATCCGCTTTTGAAAGTGCTCGTCTACGCCCGTTCCATCTTTGTCGTGCTCACGGTGTTTCCCATTTGGGCGATCATCATGTGCTCGTTGAATCTGCTCAACAACTTCACGATTCAAAATCGCGCGATCAACGACTGGATGATCAGCCGTTGGTGCCGGGTGAACTGCTGGATGTTCGGGGTGAAGCTGCGGGCGCACGGTCGCGAGAATTTGCCACCCGGAACGTGTTTGCTTCTTTTCAACCACACGAGCTTCTTCGACATCTTCGCCATCCAGTCCATGGTTCCGGACGTGCGTTTCGGCGCGAAGATCGAGCTTTTCAAAATCCCGCTCTTCGGGCCGGCGATGCGGCGGATCGGCGTGCTGCCGATCGCGCGCGGGCGGTTGGAAGAGGTTTTGCGCGTCTACAAGGCGGCGGAATCGCGCGCGGCGGCGGGCGAACGTTTCGCGCTGGCCCCCGAAGGCGGGCGCAATAGCGGCGACGAGCCGCTTTTGAACTTCAAGTCGGGGCCGTTTCTGTTCGCCGTCAGCGCGCAAACGCCCATCGTGCCGGTTGTCGTGCACGGCGCACGCGAGGTCTGGCCCAAGGGGCATCTGGTCCCGCAGACGCTGGGGCTCACGACCACGATCGACGTTTATTTTCTGAAGATGATTCCGGTCGCGGGCGTCCCGCCGGATCAGAAGCAGAAACTCCAGGCGCAAACTTATTTGGAGATGTCCGAAAAGATGCGCGAGCTGGGGGAAAAGGTCACTTCGAGAGCGGAGTCTTCGTTTTCCACTCCGTGACCAGGCCGAAGCGGGTCGAGCCGATGAGCTTCGCGGTCCGCACGCCCGTGTCGATCTCGATTTCGACTTTCTTCGCGTTCAGGGGATTGATTTTCACGAGCCTCAAGATGCGCGAGGCTTTTTGTCCGCGGCCTTCGATCATCGCCGCGATCTGTTCCCACTTCAAAAACGGCTGAAAACTTTTTCCCTGATCGACCGAGCAGTACTGACCCACGAAGATTTCGTGTTCGGTGCTGATCGCGACGGGCAGATTGTCGTTACCGAAGTAGTCGATCTTCGTCCAATTCAGTCCGTCGGTGGTCATGAAGACGCCCTCGGCCGCGATGATGCCTTGACGGGGATTGTTCGGATGAAAGGCCACCGAGAAAATGGGCTTTTTCAAAATCTCTTCGAAGCTCACGACCTGCTCGTTCACGAGCGGCTTGAAGCCCGGGGCTTGGCCCTCGTCTTTCCAGTAGACTTCACCGTGGCCGGGAAGGTTGCTCACGCCCCATTTGAACGACTCCCAGCTTTTGATCGTCACGAAGCTGCGTTGGTAAAGGCCGTGGGGTTGTAGATCCTGGGTCAGGATGCCGAGCTCGGGACGCGTCATCATGGACTGTACGTGTTCGATCGGGACGCGTTCGCCCGCGCTCGTCACGAGGACCGAGCCTTGACGGTATTTGACCGGTGTCCACTTTCCCTCGATGGGCAGGATGAAAGAGGCGAAGTCGGCTTTCAACAGCACCGAGTTCACATCGACCCAACCCCTCACTTCCGGATCGGTGAGAGGCGAAACGAGGACCCAGTCGCCCCGGAAATCGATCAGGCGCAGGCGCGCGAGCGGGTCGACGGAGCGGACGATTTGCGTTTTCCATTCGGGCTCGGCGCGCAGCTGCACGCGCGTGAGCGGGATCGCGAGGCCGCGATCGTCTGGCATCGGCAGTCCTTCGTTCAGCGCCCACCAGGTTTTTTTGCCGCCGCTCACCACGTAGGCCCACGGCCCGCGCGTGCCGACGACCTGCGCGACTTCGCCGGTCTTGGAGTGCGCGAGTTTCAGGCTCAGGTCCATGTCCCGCAAAAGCAGCGTGGTCGGAAGTTTCAGCGACACTTTGTCTTTCTGGATCAGGTAGTTGATCTCTTGGAACTCGCGGATCTTGCGACGTTCGAGATCGCTCGGATGCGCCTGTCCCGAAGCGAAGAGCGAGTCGGGGCGGCGAAAGTAAGAGCGCGCGCTCACCGCGGCCGCGGCATCGTGCGCGCACAAGGTGAAAAGGAGCGGCAGTCCGAGAGTGAAGCGGCGTTGGGACATCGGTTTTTTCATTCTGGCCGAGAGGCGTGGTGGGAGCAAGTTCCGCGCGGATTTCCGGGCGGGGCTCGACTGATTTTCGTTCGTCGGGAACTTGATCTTGGGCTTTAGTCTGGCGCGAGGGGTGTGCTTGGGGCTCGGCCTTCGTCGAGCAAAAATGTGCGGGACGGCTGACGGAAATGGCGTTCGTGTGTGAGAATGAAGGCGATGCGAAATCTGTTTCAACTTTCCAGTCTTTGGCGTGGCGTCGGTCGCGGGGCGATCGGTGGTGCGCTGCTGTGGGTGGGCCTCGGCACGACCGATGTCGCACGCGCGGCGCCCAGTCAGGAAGTTATGGGACGTTTTCGCTTTTCGGAATTGCAGCTGTCGCCGCGTCTTCACTTGGAAGAGCCGGGCGAAGGCGGATTCGAGCTCGAACAGAGTTCCCTCGGTTTTGAATGGAGTCGCGACGAATGGGTGCGTGGCGTCCTGAAGCTCGGCAGTCCCGATCTCGTGCGCCAGGCGTTTTGGTATACGCCGAAGACGAACGGCTTTTCCGTCGCGGAGGCGTGGATGGAAGGGCGCGGTGACTACGGCGACATTCGCGCGGGCCTGGTGACCGTGCCGCAAGGTTTCGAGGGTGCGCATCCCGAATGGAACGCGATTTTTCCGGAAAGCGGTCCGCGTCGTCGCGGCTGGCTTTTGCAACGCGATCTGGGCGTGCAGTTCCGCTGGGAGACGCGGCCGTTCGCGACCTCGATGACGATTCATAACGGCGAGACGGGTCCGAACCTTGATCGCTGGCTGTGGGCCTCGGGGCTTTGGGAGTACCGCAACTCCGACGGCGTCGGCATTCTGCTGACGGGAAGCGTGGGCCACACGCGCCCGGAATCCACATTGGGCGCAGTGCTGCCGCAGGCCGAGGGCTTCACCTTCGATCCGGCGAAGTCGGCGAAAATGCGTTACGCGATTCTGACATTGTACCGCGAAGATCGTCGCAACTTGTTTCTGGTCGAAGCGGGCCGGGGCGAGCTGCTCCAGGAAGACGTGAAG
Source organism: Pseudobdellovibrionaceae bacterium (assembly GCA_019637875.1). NCBI lineage: Bacteria > Pseudomonadati > Bdellovibrionota > Bdellovibrionia > Bdellovibrionales > Pseudobdellovibrionaceae > Pseudobdellovibrionaceae bacterium. The sequence goes on from JAHBUW010000012.1 coordinate 144,127, forward strand.
CATCCCTATGCGTGGGGCCGGATGGATCTGTCGTGGAACTTCGCGGACGACATGAACTGGCTCGTGCGCTACGAGCAGACGCAGTCCGATCTGCGTGAATCTTTGACCATCACGAAGAAGGCGGGGATGGGCATCGTCCTGTCGTCGAAGGACAACCTGCAAAGCGTGACCTTGTTCGGATCGAAGAACTCCGAAAGCGGCGTCGAAGTTCCGAACGACGAGTTCCTGATGATCTTCCGCCTGCACTCGAATTTGCTTTAGGTGCGTCGAGCTGGCGGTCTTGCATTGGGTTTTTGATCGGCGTTACTTTCCAATCGGCGTTACTTTCCAATCGGCGTTACTTTCCAATCGGCGTTACTTTCCAATCGGCATCACTTCCCAATCGGCATCACTTCCCAATCGGCATCACTTCCCAATCGGCAT